>JACCZV010000334.1 GCA_013695775.1 Chitinophagales bacterium
CAGTTAGTAAAAGATGTAGAATAGACATGCCACCGGACAGTTTATAATATATCGGTGGTGCTTTAAAATTTATTACTGATCGCGATCACTGAAAGCGGGGAGGAGGGGTGATAATTGAAGGAAAAAATTGACTGTTTGAGTTCTCTTCACCCCTGAAGAAACAAAAACTGGATAAGAATAAAGTAATTCCGCAAACCAGCACCCATAACATGTCTGGAATAAATTGTGAGATATGGATCGGAAACGCAGGAGCGGCGGCCATGATATTTCCGGGCAATGCCTTAAAGGACATTGCAACTGCAAACGGAGATGTATTTAGATTATGATCGTTAGTAGCATGATCAACAAAATCGGAGATATTTGTTAATGATTTGAAGTTTGTAATATGATGATCGGTAAGAAATACAAAGACGTTAACCGATACTACCACCATCAGCCCTATAATCCTGGCTATCAGAATTAATTTTCGTCTACCAACTTCGCCGACAATGGTAAAAAGAGGCATTTATGGGAAAGATTCCGTATATGTACGAAATGATCTCCAGGTTGGATTCATAAATTCTTCCTTCGCAAAACAATAAATACAGAGAGCAATATCGACTTATATCAAAAAACCAAGATGTACGTATAATCCATTCACCATCATGGTTCAACTTTGTTTTTCAAATTAGCCGGATCTAAAACCATTTCACTATCTATTTTATCCTTATCTGATTGAGCCATTGCAATAGCGGAATTTTTTCCTGCACCTTGTTTTCCGGGATTTGTGCAGCACCTGTAAGAGCTGATTATCTGCTCCCGTTCCGGTACTACATTATACATCATAGTCTTCACCCTCTCATCTGATTTATGCAAGCCAAACAATCCATCAAGCGGAATGGCAGGTGCAATTACAAGACTTACTATAGACATTAGCTTGATTAGAATATTCATAGAGGGGCCGCTGGTATCTTTAAATGGATCTCCCACAGTATCTCCTGTTACAGAGGCCTTATGCGGCTCAGACTTCTTATAATAAACCTGACCTTCAATAGTTACTCCTTTTTCGAATGATTTCTTTGCATTGTCCCATGCGCCACCAGCATTTGATTGAAACATACCCATGAGCACGCCCGAGACCGTTGCTCCCGCAAGCATTCCCCCCAGCACTTCCGGACCAAAACAAAATCCAATAAAGACAGGTGTGAGCAATGCAATTGCCCCCGGTGCCATCATTTTACGAATGGATGCCTGAGTAGATATGGCGACACATTTATCATATTCAGGTGTTGCTGTTCCTTCCATAATGCCGGGGATATCTCGAAACTGGCGACGAACCTCCTGAACCATCGACATGGCGGCTTCTCCGACTGCTGAGATGCAAAGGGAAGAAAAGATGAAAGGAATCATGCCGCCAATAAAGAGACCTGCAAGCACATCAGCCTTGTAAATATCTATTCTTGAAATGCCTGAAATACCAACAAAGGCTGCAAATAACGCGAGAGATGTTAAGGCAGCAGAAGCAATGGCAAATCCCTTTCCGGTGGCCGCTGTAGTGTTTCCAACAGCGTCAAGGATATCAGTTTTTTCACGCACCTCTTTTGGAAGCTCACTCATCTCTGCTATACCACCCGCATTGTCTGCAATAGGGCCGAAGGCATCAATAGCCAATTGCATTGCGGTGGTCGCCATCATTCCCGCGGCAGCAATGGCTACGCCGTATAATCCTGCGAACTGATAGGAACCGAAAATGCCGAACGCCAGCACTAAAATTGGAAACACAGTAGATTCCATGCCTATTGCAAGACCGCCAATAATATTTGTTGCATGACCTGTAAGAGATTTTTTAATTATAGATTGCACCGGGCGTTTTCCCATGGCAGTATAATATTCAGTAATCAGGCTCATAAGGCCGCCTATTACAAGCCCAAGAATTATCGCGCTGAAGACCCCATATTTTGAAAATTCTTCACCCCGAAGCGTCATTGTTTCAGGAAGAAGGTAGTCAACAATGAAATAGGAAGATATTGCAGTAATTATTATTGCTCCCCAGTTACCTCTGTTGAGGGCACCCTGTACGGCATTACCGCTCAACCCGACATTGTCGTTGATGCGCACGAACAAGGTTCCGATGAT
>JACCZV010000309.1 GCA_013695775.1 Chitinophagales bacterium
GTTATGGGAAGGCGCCTGCATCGTGCATGAGATATTTTCTTCAGAAAAAATATTCAAATTAAAAAACAGGCATCCAAATGCAAAGGTTATTGCTCATCCCGAATGTGAAACCCCCGTACTGCAGCTGGCTGATTATATTGCTTCCACAACAGGATTATTGAAATATGCAATCAATGACCCGGCTCAGGAATTTATTGTTGCCACCGAAGCAGGCATCATCCATCAGATGCAAAAGGCAGCACCGGATAAGGTTTTTATTCCTGCCCCTCCTGATAATGGCTGCGCTTGTAACGATTGTCCTTATATGAAGCGCAATACACTCGAGAAATTATACCTGTGTATGGCATATGAGCAGCCGGAAATCTTTGTTCCTGAAGATATCCGCATTATGGCAAAGAAATCTATTGACCGCATGCTGGAGATATCTGCTCAGCACGGATTGTAATGTTGCTTTAAATTATAACCATCAGGTCTTTCTGCGAGTACTGCACCTGGCTCTTTGTTTCGCCCTGTAGTTGCGAATATGCTCACTGATAGCAACAAAGCCTTGTTGAAAGGAAAGTTTGCAGGCAAGGGCAATCAGATTTCCCGACGCACCTTCATACAGCTTGTTTTTACCAATGTTGAACGGCGCGCTTTCTACAAGGTTCATAAATACTGGTCAGGTTCAATCGTAAGACTTAAAAGCCCTGATGATGTCCGGAGTGTTGTCATCCATTTCCCTTTTCGAGTTGAAGTTCCAGCCACTCTTTTTCGTGTTTATTCCATCTGCTCCACTTCCACTAAACTGCATGTTAGCAGAAGTTTTATTTGTTTATTGTTGTTAAGTATTGCAAATATTCTGTGCCCCGTTTTTCGGCAAAATAGTCAAACGAAAGCATTAAAATTGATTGAATGAACAAGCCAACTCCCACGCCCTTCCAAAAGGTCTGACTGGGAAAAAAGAAAAATAAAATAATTCCTAAAATCGTCAATGCCATTTCAACATATCGGTAGATGACAAAGTTTTTCATTACAATTTTCATTCTCGGAATTTCTTCGGATTGTATTTTTCCTCTGTCGTTTTCTATAAATGTGGTTACTCTTTCAATATCTTTAGAACTCCTAAAATATACTGTGCTACCAACAAACAGTTGTATTGCTGCAATCATCATTAATGCCAGTGAAATGCCAGAAAAGAAAGACACTTTAATTTTTAACAGAAAGTATATTGATACCAAAAAGGCAATTATTGCCACGAAAATGAAGAGTAAACTTTCATTTTTTTCCGCATTAAAATATTTGACTACCTGTTCCATAATTAGTTCAAATTTAAAAAAAGATAAAAGAGTTAAAGCCTGTGTAAGAACCAAATTGCTTTTCTCCAAAACTGAAGTTGAAATACGATTGGGAGGTGTTCTGTTTGCTATAGGTACGCCAAATTACTGTTAGGCACAGTTGTTCTTCTTTCGATGTCGTTTAACTCTTTTGTCAGTATTAGTTTTACTTCGTTAATGCTGTCTTTTTTTAATGGTACACCAAGCACTAAAACCGTATTACTTACTTCGTTTATTCCGTTTTTATATTTTATTGTTTTTGATTCTAAGTGGTCAGAAGGGTAACATATAAAACCATACTTGGAGTTTGTCTTGGTGAAAGATGAATATGCCATTATTTGATGCAAGTCATGCCTGTGGTCTTCTTTTAATGTTTCGCTTTTGTCAAACTTGTTATAAAGATTTGATTTGTATTTAGCGTCTATGAAAACAAGACAATTTTCTTTTTGATAAATTGCATCAGGCTCAATATGCTTAAGTTCCCAAGAGTAATGTTTCGTAGTCCTTGAATGGAACTTGAAATTAGCAAACAATTTTCCACCCGTTACCTTTGCGACTTCTTTGAATATATACTGAATAAATTTTTCGAAAACATCAGAAAAGTCAACTCGCCAAGCTGTACTGTCAACTAAATTAAAATTCAATATTTTGTTAGCCTGTTCCTTGCAAATTTGGACTGTCGGCGTGTCAAATGATTTAATATTAATATTATTGGTCGCTTTAGGTTTGTGCAAATAAAGTTTCTCGTCAATAAATGACAATTTAGATTTACTTGTGTTTTTTATTCGCTGTGGAGTATTAGAAGAGAGTAATTCAATTTTGCAAATGTCAAATACGTAACGAACTTCTGAATATTCATAATGAAACTCACTTAATATATTTTTCCTAATGGGGAATTTTAATCTGTTTTCGACCTTATATTCATTGTTGGTGTATTTGCTCCAATTAACCTGACCTGATAAGCCAAGGTTTGCCTTGGTCATTTGGAAAAATGGTTAGTGAAAAGTCGTGAAAAGGTCCAGAAGCTTCTTCTTCTGGATGTATAAACCCAAAGTAAGCTCCGTTGTCTTGCAAGGCTTCTTGTCCAGTGTTATTCCTGTCAATGTAAGACTTGTCATTGTTGGCTCCGAATTGTTCAGCTTTTTCTTTAATGAATTGTCTAATGTTATCTATGCTCATATTTTTTGTTTGAGGGTCTGTTTGCAATTGAGCCTAACGTTGGCGGCTTGGCCTTGTGCTGGTATCCCTTGTTCCGTCAGCCGATAACGTTAGTTGATTAAAGATAAAAAGTTCATTGTTTATTCTGCTGCTTATTATACCGTCAAGCTAGATATTAGCCGGGTAGCGAAACTGCTGCCGATGTTAGCGGTATAGCCTTAGTTCATCAGCCAATTAAATGCTTCGGAAAAATAATTGTCTGGATACTGCCGCCAATTTTGTCCAACAAAACCAAACTCCTTAAGTGGTCTTTTGTGCTGAACTAGGTGATGGAATAGCAACTGCTTCAATTGTCCTGTTGCCAATAGTAAAAGTCCTTGCTATCGGCTTAGTAAATAAATGCTAAATACCGAGGGTATAGTTCGAAAACCTGCGGGACATATTGTAGTTTGAAGGCTACGAAAACCAACAGGGTAGCTGCAAGCTAAGCCAAGGGAAGGGATTATGAATCCGCAAGTGCCTCCTTAATCAATACGGTATCCAGATAAGTGGTTATTTCCTGAAGGTTTTCATTATTAAACCAAAAAACATCACAATATGTCTGGTTATACGGCTTTCCGTTTTTAGTCTTTGCTTCACCGGTGCTTTCCACAATCACAAAATCTCCTTCACTCACAACGTTCTTTATGGTAATGACAGGAAAACTTTGAAGTTGTAACATCTTAGATACTTCAAGCACTTGTTCCTTACCTATAATCGTGTCATTTCCTAAAATGCTCCACTTTACATCATCCGCCAAATAATCACGCGAAAACTCAAGATTTCCCTTAGCAAATTCTTCACTTATTTTTTTCAGAAGATGTGTGTTTGTCGCCATGTTGTTTTGGAGAGTATTAATTTTGCAATTGAGAGCAAAGTCGTCTTTTAAAATGAATCGGTAACTTGCTTGCAGCCTGCGCTTGCAAATACCCGGGCACGGGACTACGTAAAAACAACAGCGTAGGCTGTAAACTACGCGAAGGAAGGGAAATAGCATTCCCATCGCTCAGTTCTGCTGCCAAATTATTAAAAATAGCTAATTGTTCGTGCCACCGCTCTTGGTGATGTCCTGGTCATGACCGCTGTATAAATCTTGAGTGCTTTCGATATCACATTTAGCTTCGGGATGTTGAGTCGGGTTTCTATAAAGAACACGCACAATATCAAGCGCTCCTAATATTTGTTTCACTTGGGATATTCAATACTTCAGGAGGAACGCCTTTTGAATTAAGCTGGTGCCTGACTGAATACTTTTTATTAACCAGTAAAAACAAACTACTAAATTGGAAGCAGATATTGGTTAAACAGCATTGAAGAGGTATCTGTGCAAAGTTCATTTGCCAGCTCTGTTCAATAGTTTCATTATGAATCTTCGTGCAGAAATCCTAAGGGAACATTCAATAAGCAATACTCTTAAGCTGGCAGGTTGGGTGGGAAAAGATGTTTTTCGCTTTCATGAATTGATGAAGATGTTTCTTAATGATGAGTACCGGGTGGTACAAAGGGCATCGTGGATTGTGAGATATGTTGCAGAGCAACAGCCGGAATGGATAAGCAGCTACATGCAGCAGATGCTGGAATATTGCCAGCATCCTGTGCCAGATGCTGTTAAAAGAAATATCATGCGTGTGCTTCAGAATATTGAAATTCCAAATAAGCTGCAAGGCCTTGCAGCCACCGTTTGCTTTCAATTGCTCGCCTCGCAGCAAGAGCCAGTTGCAGTAAAGGTATTCTCCATGACAGTGCTGGCAAACATTACTAAAGTTGAACCTGACTTAAAAGATGAATTACGTGTTTTAATAAATGAGCAGATGGAGCTTGAAAGTGCTGCGTTCAAATCAAGAGGAAATAGGATTTTAAAGATGTTAGAAAATCAATAATGATTTGTGATTTGTAAATGAAAGATTTACTTTAAAATGTTTTTGCCTATTTAACAATATAAAACAGCCATTACTCAGGGGCACTCTTTCTGGATTTTTTAGCAATGGTATCTGCAGGTTGTATCTCTGGCTTTACAGTCGCACTATCCGCAACAGATTCAGATCTTTTTTTTGCAATATTATCTTTAATAACTTGCTTCTTTCCTAATTTTCGCGTTTTAGGTACAGCTAAGGCTTTCTCTTTATAATAATTTTTGAAAGGATCGTACTTGATTTGCATCTTTCCATTTGCTCCATCAACGGCTCTCAGAAAAATGCTCGGTCCCAGGTTCACATCAGTACCGATATTTTCAGGCTTAAAATCCGTGTCTCTCTTTTTCAAATTACTAAGTGGTATCTGTATGCTTATGTCGGTGCCACTCTTAAATCCATAAACCCCTTGTACAAACAACGTAAGCACACTCGATTGAATTTCCATGCGCGATAATTCAAGTTGTTGCCCTTGCACGGAGAGGTTTCCTTTTATCTGTGCAAATTCTATGTTGTTGAAATCTCTATCTTTAAATATAAACTTTGAAATTTCATCAAGTGAAGTGAAGTTTAAGAGTGCACCTTTTTTTAGGTTAATCTGAATGTTTCCCTTCATTGTTGAGGGATCAATGGAATAATCTTTTTTTAACTGGGCAGAAAAATTGACGGAAGTGCTGAGCACGCCTTTTACATCTTCATGGGTTACGGCCTTTTGTTGAAAGTTATCGAATGAATAAAACAGGCTGCTTACATCGGCATTTGATATGGATGCGGTAATGTTTATATGGTAAGGTGCCCTTTGTAAGCTGGTAATGCCGCCGTTTAGTGAAAAAATGCCGCCTGAGGTTTTCATATTTACATTGTTAAACCGTACAAAATCACCTGAAAGTGAAACAATCCCTTTTACATCGGTGGCTTTAAAACGCTGAGATTTAACAACACCTGCTGTCAGGCTTATTTCAGCAGCAGTATTGTCGATAATCTGATTTACTACTCTTGTGATATTTTTTTGGGCAGCTTTTTTTTCTGATGCCGACTTCTCCCCGGTTGCAGCACCACCTTTACTTGATTTAAAGTAATCAAGGTTTAGCGAGGGCGCACTTACATTAAGCGCGGCGACAAGATTATAGTTGGGAAGAAACAAAAAGGGTACAAACCTCTGAACGGTGCCTGAAATTTCAACCGGGTTCTTATTGATTTCACCACTTAAGTTTTCTACCGTTAGCATCGTATCATTGAAATAAAAATTCGTATTTACGTTAGTAAAATGGAAGTCACGTGGTATATAAGTTACCTCACCATTATATACAGATAGCTTTCCATTAATTTTTGCGAGCAGCTTTTGATTAATTGTATCGATGTAATTTACCAGCCTGCCGTTGTACTCGAAAGATACTGCAATGCTCCCTCCGCCAAAAGTCAACAAGCTGCTATCCACTAATTCATTTGCGTCTTTCAGCGTCATGTTCACCTTGGCATCCATAAATAAAGCGGGCTCAAGAAGATCGGTAATAATCATTCTTGCATGCAAAGGGATGCCAGCAAGTTTAGCATTGAAATGAGGCAATACGATTCTTGAGTTGTGATCATCATTTCTTTTCAGGCGATCTATATGGTTGGTGAACATCCCTAACATATTTATATCGGTAAAGGATCGGGTTTTCATATCCACTGTGTTTTCATCGGATTTGAAATAAAGATCTACCTCAGGCTTGGTGCCAGGAGCAATCAATCCGTCAATAAAAATAGCTGCCATAAAGGGAGATTCGAATGAAAAATCAGCCAGCTTTGCCGCAATGCTTTGGGTAACAATGGTACGTACTTCAGCCATCTTAATAGCACGGGTATATAGTTCTAAATGCATGTGTGGATTTTCGTGAAAGGTTATATCTCCTTTTAAATAGACGTTATTATTGTAAACTTTAAGGTTAGAGGGGAAAATGATCAGTGCTTTCGTGTTTTCGTTATAACCAACACTCATATTAATATCTACATTGTTATCCGTTAGATAACTTCCTTTCTCATGGTTAAATTCAAGACCATCAAAATGAACTTTACCCTTAATCGTGGCATCGATTACAGGCAGATTGCCTTTTAATTTAGCGGTTGCATTTATAAACTGAAATTTAAACCATTTATTCATGGAAGAATCTACCATGCTGAATTTTACATCATGAAGAATGATTTTATTTATAGTGGTAATCATGGATGAGGAATCTGTTTCCTCTTTGCGTTTTTTTCTTAATATATCATAGCTCAGGTAGCCATTCTTCAATATTAACATTGAAATTGTTGCATTCTGAATCGTGATGGTTTTTAAATTTATTTCGCCACGCAACAACTTCATGACATCTATTTCCAGAAAAATTTTGCCTGCCCTGAATAATTCTTCCTTGTGAAAGGGGTAAAGCGTATCCCTAACGAAGGCATCAGTGAGAGTTAAAGAAATACTTGGAAACCGATTGAAGATTGTATAGTTCAAATCTTTAATGAGAAAGGTTCCGTGTATCCTTTCATTAATATCTTCGTTGATGTTAGCAAGTATTTCCTTTTTATAAAGTTGCGCAAGAACATATGCTCCACAAAACAATACTATAAGCATTGCCAGGCTGATTAAGAAAATTTTACCGACACGACGGTTGATTTTTTTGTTCACAGATTCTTAGGCTTACGAGATATAGAGAGGAAATATAAAATACAGTAAGCTAAATAACAACTAAAATGACGAATAATAGATGTTATCTACTGGATTACTATACTGGGGAAGGCCATAAGACTTAAATAAAACCCGGGTCAGGATTCTGAGAACTTAGGTAGTTTTAATGGTATATTGGCTTTCGAAATAGCCTCCCATCCCCCATAAATATTTTTAATACGCTGATAACCCTTACGTTTCAGCAATGAGGCGGCAATCATAGATCTGTAACCCGACAAGCAGTGGACGTAAATATTCTCATCCTTACTTTTAACTTTTATAAGCTGATCTTCAAGTTCCTGAAGCACCACGTTTATGGCACCATCTACATGACCTGCTTCGTATTCGTTTTGTTTTCTAACATCAACAATTCGTATATCATCGTGAATATAATCAAGCCCTAACTCGTCTGCATCGATAGAGATTACCATATCAAAAGTTTTACCTGACTCCCTCCATGATTCAAAGCCATTGCTGAGATAACCAATTACGTTATCATATCCTACACGCGCCATTCTAATAACAGCCTCCTTTTCTTTGCCCGGATCACTAACGATCAGAATGGGTTCGTCCATTTTTAACAACGTACCGACCCACTCAGCGAAGCGGCCATTCATACCCAAAAATATTGAACCCGGAATAAAGCCTTTTTCAAATGCATCCTGATGGCGGGTGTCAACCACTATTGCCCCCTGCTTCACTTCAATTTCAAATTCATCAGGCGACAGAGCCTTCATACTTCTGATGAGCACATCATCAAGAGATGCATAACCCCTTTGATTTATTTGTGAGTTTAGAGAAAAATATGGCGGTGGCTTTGACAGACCCATGGTAACTGTTTTAATAAATTCATACCGCGATAAGTCCTGAAGTGCATAATTGAGCTTTTTTTGCTCGCCAATGGTAGTCCATGTTTCCGTACCCAGATTTTTGCCGCAAGCCGAACCAGGTCCATGGGCAGGGTACACGATTACATCATCAGGCAATAACTTTAGTTTCTGAAGAGAATCATATAATCTTCCTGCCAGTTCTTCTTTTGAGATGTCTGCCCCAAACAGATCGGGACGGCCCACATCACCGACGAACAATGTGTCGCCGGTAAAAATGCAATGCGGCAAACCCTCTTCATTATAAAGCAAGTAGCAGGTAGATTCTGGGGTGTGCCCAGGAGTATGAAGCACCTCCATCTGCACACCACCTATAGAAAATCGTTGTTTATCAGACGCAACGATAACGGGATAGCTGGTTATTGTTTCAGGTCCATAAACAATGGGGGCATTTGTCTTGCTGGCAAGATCAAGATGGCCTGAAACAAAGTCTGCATGAAAGTGGGTTTCAAATATATATTTTATGGGTGCACCCTTCTTTTCAGCAATAACAATGTATGATTGATAGTCACGAAGTGGGTCAATTACTACACTTTCTCCATTGGATTCAATGAAGTAAGCAGCTTCTGATAAGCAATTGGTATACAGTTGCTCTACGGTCATCGGAAATTCTCACGTGTTAATGGCAAATATTCTTGCCACAAAGATATTACTTTTTGGTTTCGAACTTTTTGATAGTCGCCATCAACTGTTTTATATTAGAGTAGTAGACGGAATAAAATATTTTCTTCCCATCACGACGGAACTTCACTAATTCAGCATTCCGCAGTATCTTAAGGTGCTGCGAGGTAATAGATTGCTCCAATTTCAATGCACGGTAAATTTTGTTTACGTTAATTTCCCCATGCTTATCAATAAAAGCGAGAATTGATAAACGAAGCGGATGGGCAAGTGCCTTGATCCTGCCCAACCCTTTCTTAGCTAATGAATAATCGAGCATTAATGTTTCAGCCATTTTTTGTACATTTTTGATTTCACACTACAACAAAAAAACTGATAAATAGTTTAACTGATTCTTTTTTATTCTATAATAACGTAGATGACTGATGAGAAAGCATTTTCAACCTTGTATTGAAAGAAAAAGAAAAGCAGGTTATGCAACCGGCTTTTCTTTTAGGCACATTACAAAATCAATTAGCAAGTTCTTCTACCAAATCAGCGAGTTCAGATATTCTATTGTGATTAAGGGTATAGTAGATAAATTTTCCGTCGCGGTCTGTCTTAACAACATTTGCATTTCGTAGAATAGCCAAATGCTGCGAAGCAACCGACTGTTCAAGCCTCAGCTTCACGTAAATTTCTGTTACAGTCATTTTCACATTATCCTCCAATAATCTAATAATGGATTGACGAAGTTTATGATTAACCGCACGTAAGACGCCGGCAGCCTTTTTTAGGGCAGCATAATCAATGCGTATGGATATTTTAGAACTTCCATTCTTAGAGACAAGGGTGAGTTCAGGAGCAGCTATTTTCGGCATGTTTTAAAATTTTAGTTGAGGAAAATATGGCAAAATCATATGATTATCAAATTCAATGCCGAAGGGGTTACAAGATTTGCGGGTCAATTTTCAAGATTTGGAAGTACAAGCAGCAGTAGGCTATTTCTGGAATACAAAAAGCCATATTATAATATATACAAAACATACTTAATTCATTGCATCCCCCTTAAAAAGGAGCGGGATGTTTCTGGCTTATGTAAGCGGGCTTTATATAATTAGGCTCAAATGAAACCGGATCACAAAATATTTTATCCTGCAATTTCTTTTCAGATAGCTTTAGCATCCATCTAGCTGAAGGCCTCGTAAGTGTATCGTATATAAGGTTTTCGCTGTTAAGAATGTTTCTGCATTTTTCAACACCGTTGCCGCCCAGCAGCACCCTTTTTTTTTGAAGTTCAACATCAAGGAAACTTGGATTGAGAACAAGGTGTGTTGAGGGCCTTAGCATTATTCCTTCCCATCCGAAAATTCCATAATAAATCTCATTCCTTCTGGAATCAATCGTTGGGCAATAGAAAAATTCGTCAGACAAATGGCGAAGGTATAGTCCATAAGCGAGCGCTTGCAATGAATCAACAGCAATCAGAGGTTTGGATAACGCAAAACATAAACCTTTTGCCGTGGCTGCCCCAATTCTAAGACCTGTATAAGAACCGGGCCCAGCACTCAACGCAATAGCATCTAAGCTATGCAGATTGATTTGATGTCGTTTAGCCAATTCATCAATCAATACGGTAAGAATTGCTGCATGATTGGCATTTTCTATTACCTCTTCAAAGCCAAGGATTTCTCCGCAATGGCTAAATGCCACAGAACAGCAGGCAGAAGAGGTCTCCAGGTTTAGAATCATTCAGGATCGATAAAATGGTTTGACAACTGTGTGAGCTACCCTGCATTTTTATCAGTCTTTCCTAACTGTCAAGTTCAAAATATTACATGCAATTCGCTGTTCATATCGCCGCGCTTTACAATTACCGTGGCCTTATCACCTTTGTTAAAACCAGCAAGGGCTTTCATATAGGTCATAATATCAGCAACCGGGAATTCACCGATTGAAAGTATAATGTCGCCTTTTTTTATGCCCGCTAAAGAAGCAGGGTTCCCTTCACTAACTCCGTCTACACGCAGCCCCACCCCGTCGAAAAGGTAATCTGGTATAATACCAAGCCTTACTTTAAACTGTGGTATATCACCCCCGTCACTTTCTTTTGTTTTTGAATAAGGAAGTGTTCCCTTCACATCTAATACCATGATGATAGAGTCAATTAATCGAATAATTTTGGCCTCAGCAGTATAATTTATTTTATCTGCATCGTCACTGGGCTTATGATAGTCCTGGTGCGTTCCCGTGAAAAAATTAAGTACCGGAATGTTCGCATAATAAAATGAAGTATGGTCAGTTGGCCCCGTCCCGTTTTCACTCAGTTTGAATTTTAGGTCATCATAATTTAGGGTAGAAATAAATTTAAATTCATCAGGTGAAGTTCCAAGTCCGCTTATTTCAACCCCTTTTTCCGGATCATACCTGCCAATCATATCCATATTCAACATATAGTTAATTTTACTGGTATCGTAAGTGGCATGTTCTACCCAGTACTTTGAGCCGATGAGTCCGAGTTCTTCACCGGAAAAGTTGATAAAGAGAAAATTATTTTTTTCCCTGATATTATTCTTTTTTAGACGCCGGGCGATTTCAATAACTGCGGCGGTTCCGCTTGCGTTATCATCAGCACCATTATGAATGGCTACTTCGCCACGGTATAAGGAATTGCCGAAGTCGCCGTAACCAAGGTGATCGAAGTGTGCGCCAATCACTACCGTTGAAAGCGCTCCATTATCAAGAAATGCAGCGATGTTGTGGCCGGTAAGCGCAACTTTTTCAAGATGAGTTGTAATTACGGAGCTATTGAATTCTTTCCTTAACACAGTTTTAAGAACATCATATTTAACAAAGATTACCGGAATGTCAGAAGATGGAGTATTTATATCGAGGTTAGCTTTTAGATCCTCCGCATTTGTAAGGCTATTGGTAAAGATTACAGCTGCCGCACCTTTGTTTTTCGCATTTTCAATCTTCTTATGAATGTCAGCGTATGCCGCATAACCTGAATGAGGATCATCTCCATCCGGCGTGCTACACTCCATGAGATATATATTGCCTTTTAATATGGGAGAGAAATTTTTATAGCTGTCATATTCAAGTTCGGGTGCTACAATGCCGAATCCCACATCTGTAATTTTGCCTTTCACTGATTTGTTAGCTGAAATATTCACCGGATAATAGTCCTCATTCAATTTAAGATGTGCGCCATTTATTGTCAGTTCATTTTTGCCAGTCAGCTTTCTGCCATAAGTAAATGTAAACGGCTGTAAAAATCCATCTTCACCTTTAGCTCCAAGCTCAATAGTTCTGTATTGTTTGATAATATATTTATATGCTTTTTTTTCTCCCTTGGAACCAGTATTTCTTCCTTTTAGCTTATCTGCGGCGAGGTAGTTAACATGTTTTCTGAGATTTTTTATCAGCAGCGAATCTGTCGGATCTGCTGTTATGTTTTTTACCCAGATCAGAAGGAAGACCGTAAATAGCAGGAGTATTTTCTTCATTTAAGATTTTGATTTAAAAAAAAGGGCTGTCAACTTCAAAGTTAACGGCCCCTATAATAAATTAATAAAAGATTTTATCTTGATGCGGTGAGGCTTTTAGAATATTCTTGAGGGCTATTCAACACCTCTATTGCCTTCAACACTACCGGATCACTTTTTAAAGAGGATTCAAGGCGGCCGTTTTGATAATAATAGCGACTTACTATTTCCTCTGCCAGCAACCCTTTAATTTGAATGCTGTTTTTAATTAAATCTTTTTGCTTGTCGTGAATCATTTGCCCCTGCAGCGCGGTAAATTGATCGCTTACTGCACCCCAGTAATCCTCTTTTTCAGCTGTCTCCTTGAAATCCCTGAGCTTCTCTTCGGTTTTTGTTATATAATCATATTCTTTATCACTCAGGTAATTAATAAAAGCTTCGTATTCTGCATCATTGATTGAAAATTCTTTTGGATCAGGGAGAGTTTCATGATTCATCCGGTATTGGGTACTATAGTCGAAGATCAAATTTTTTTCTATTAGGCTGATGGTAATCGGTGCCAGCTTTTCTGCCTCAAGAGGGAAATCCGGGTCAACGCCGCCACCGTCATATACTGTTCGGCCGTTTTTAGTTTTGAATGCAGTCTTTAAAGAGTCGGCAATTTTTCCTACGCTGCCATCTTCATTACGCTGGGCATAATCAATTGCCTGAATGCAGCGACCGCTCGGCGTAAAATAATGAGCGGTCGTAACCTTAAGCTGCGTGCCATAACTTAATTGACGCGTGGTTTGCACCAATCCTTTACCGAATGTTTTCTGTCCGATTACCACGCCCCTGTCGTAATCCTGTACAGTTCCAGAAACTATTTCCGAAGCTGATGCTGAACCACTGTTGATAAGGATGGCAAGGGGAATTTTTGTATCAATGGCTCCGTCAAGAGCATAAAATACCTTGTCCCATTCCTTTACCTTACCACGGGTGCTTACAATTTCATTACCCTTATCAATAAAAATATTAGAAACATTTACTGCTTCATTCAATAATCCTCCGGGATTTCCCCGCAGGTCGAAGACAATTCCTTTCAATTGATTTTCACTCTCCAACTGCTGCAAGGCTTTCTTCACCTCCTGTCCGCAACCTTCGGTAAACTGAGTCAACCTTATATAGCCAATGTCTGTGTTCATCATTCCGTAATAGGGCACACTGCTAATCTTTATCTCTTCACGCACAAGAGTTTTTAGGGTCGGATTTTTTTCACCTGATCGCAGAATAAGAAGCTTTACATCGGTTCCGGGAGTACCCTTCAGTATTTTACTTACATCATCGGTATTTTTCCCTGTGGTAGATTTTCCATCAACTTCCAGAATGACATCGCCGGCGCGCAGACCGTTTTTATCTGCAGGATAGTTTTGGTATGGTTCAGCAATTACAACATTGTCACCTGCCTTCCTAATCAATGCCCCAATGCCACCATATTTTCCTGTGGTTTGAAAACGATAGCCTTCCATATCAGCTTCTGAAATATAATTGGTGTATGGATCAAGCGATTCAAGCATGGCATCAATACCTGTGCGCATGAACTTTGCAGGTTCCACATCCTCTACATAATAAGAATTCACCTCTTTATATAGGGTAGCAAAAATGTCCAAATTCTTTGATATCTCGAAATAGTTGTCCTTAACTGCTGCAATGGGAATGAGTGCTGCGAGTGATATGGCCACCAACAATAATGGCCGTTTAAGATTCTTCAACATTTGCTGTCAGAATTTAATTAAGTAGATATATAAACCGTTTAAAAAAACGATGAATGCTAAGAGAAACGAAATTAGATTAAAATTATTTATTCTGTTAAATCAGTTTGTCGATTAAACATATGGATTTGTCGAAAGATTGACGATGGGTCGATATCGTTATTTCTTCTTCCGAATAAAACATTCAATTGCAGAACTAATTCATGGCACCGGATCATGGCCATGTCTGCCTAAGGGATGACAGGTGGCAATTCTTCGTATGGCCATCCACCCCCCCTTCAATGGACCATGTTTTTTTATTGCACCCACTGCATATTCTGAACAGGTAGGAGTAAAACGACAAGAGGAACTAATCCATGGAGATATCACCTGCTGATAAAGCCTGATAAGTAAAATGAAAAAGTTACTGAATATTTTTCCTGACAACTTCATTGCTCTCAATAAACATTTTCAATATCAAAATAATTTTTGACTGAATTAGCTCAAACGGTTCAACTTTTTTTGCGGTATAAATAAATGCTATCAATAGACCTTGATTCGTGCTGTTTAAAAACCCATATAATAAATGCTTATTTAGCCTGTATGCTTCTCTTGTCAGTCTTTTTACCCGATTGCGGTCTACGGCGCGGGGAAATATTTTTGCAGGCACGGAGATCATGAGCTGTGCCGGAGCCGGTGATTGTAAATGTTTATAAAGATATTGAATTTTGAAAGGGGCTACAAAAAAAAACGCACCCCTGTGAAACAGTTCGTCTATTAATTTCTTACGACAGAGGCGATCTTGCTTTGGAAAGGTAAATTTAGGGGAGATGATATTGGAACTCACCGAATGACAGAATGTTCACCGTGCAATAGTTTTTGCAACACGATCGCCTGGTGTAACACTCATTTGAGGCTTTTTTCATCAGAAACCGTCAGTTTTTTCCGGCCCTGCCTTCTGCGGCTACTCAGCACCGCGCGGCCATCCTTCGATTTCATACGCTCACGAAATCCATGCTTGTTTTTTCGCTTTGTAGTCGACGGTTGATAGGTTCTTTTCATGATTCGCTTAATTTAAAACCGGTCAAAGATAAAGGTTAATTATTCGCTTTTCAGGATTGCAATCAGTAGTGCATTGCCTTAGGCATTCATAGAAATTAAAAATTCCTCATTTGATTTGGTGCCTCTCATGCGGTCAAGTAGAAACTTCATAGCTTCCTCACTCGTCATATCTGCCAAATGATTGCGTAATATCCACATACGCTGCAACATTTCACGGTCTAGCAACAAATCTTCCCGGCGTGTGCTTGAGCCAGTAACATCCACAGCAGGGAAAATGCGTTTGTTTGAAAGCTTTCTGTCAAGCTGAAGTTCCATGTTTCCTGTTCCTTTAAATTCTTCAAAGATCACTTCATCCATTTTTGAACCGGTATCAATGAGAGCCGTGGCCAATATAGTGAGTGATCCGCCATGCTCAATGTTTCGAGCAGCACCGAAAAATTGCTTTGGCTTATGTAATGCATTGGCCTCTACGCCACCCGATAATACTTTCCCCGATGCGGGCGAAACGGTGTTATGAGCCCGTGCGAGCCGTGTGATAGAATCGAGAAGGATGACGACGTCGTTGCCACATTCCACCATACGTTTGGCCTTTTCGAGAACAATGGAAGCTACTTTGACATGTTTCTCAGCGGGCTCATCGAAAGTTGAAGCAACTACCTCGGCACGAACACTTCGCTCCATGTCTGTTACCTCCTCCGGTCGTTCATCCACAAGCAACACGATGAGGTAAACTTCAGGATGATTTTTCGCGATAGAATTGGCT
>JACCZV010000312.1 GCA_013695775.1 Chitinophagales bacterium
GAGCAAAGCAACCATATTTGTAAAAGCTTCCGGAAAAAATCCGCGCTCCCGGAACCCAGAGGTTGTTTCACCGGAATCAGGATTGCTGTAGCTAATAGGGAACACCGGAAATCCAAGACGATCACCATCACGTTTACTTAGCTTTCCATTTCCATCAGGTCGTAATATGAGTGGAAGATGAGCAAACTCCGGTTGGTCATTTTTCCAACCCAAAAACTTATACAACAACACATGGAGAGGTGCAGATGGAAGCCACTCTTCACCACGGATTACGTGAGTGATCTTCATAAGATGATCGTCTACAATATTTGCCAGATGGTAGGTTGGCCAGCCATCAGATTTGAACAATACTTTGTCATCGAGTTGATTTGTATTTACACGTACCTCGCCCCGGATCAGGTCGAAAAAAAACACCTCTTCATCAGCCGGAATTTTCACGCGGATTACATAAGACTCCCCACGACTGATTCTATCACTCACTTCATCTGCACTTAAGGTGAGGGAATTTTTCATTTTACCTCGTGTGTGAGCATCATATTGAAGTGTCGGAGATTCGGCAGCCTTCAATTCTTCACGAAGAACATCTATATCCTTTGCCGTATCGAAAGCATAGTAGGCATTTCCAGTTCGTATAAGCTGTGCAGCAAACTCAGCATAAATATGTTTACGCTCGGATTGCCGGTAGGGACCGTACTGCCCCCCAATATCTGGGCCTTCATCATAAATAATCCCACACCATTTCAATGCCTCTCTGATATATTCTTCGGCCCAATGCACATGCCTGTTCTGATCGGTATCTTCAATGCGAAGTATAAATGCGCCGCCATGGTTATGTGCAAATAAAAAGTTGTAAAGTGCGGTGCGAACTCCCCCTAAATGCAAGGGCCCGGTAGGACTTGGCGCAAACCTTACTCTTACAGACATCGGGAAAAGTTGTATAGCGACAAAAATAATCGAATTAACTTCAAGCATCGGCTGAGATGTATGCCTGATAGACTAAATCATTTAATTGCGACCGGATTGTTTATCATTGATCGCAAAATTTCCAAATAAAAGAACATTTGAAAGTGTATAATCTTATTGGGAAATAAAATAATGCCTCAATCCATTCGTCATCACATTTAGCGTAACCAGCCTGGAATGTATTTCATAAAAACTCCTGAAATTCTGAAAAGACTTTATCCCAGGCAAGTCTGGAGTTTGCCAGAAACTGAAAAAAAACTATATCTCACTTTCGACGACGGACCTACTCCGTCCATAACTGACTGGACGCTTCAGACATTAAAAGACCATGACGCAAAAGGCACATTTTTCATCGTAGGACAAAGTGCTGAACGCCATCCGGAAATTATTAAAAAGATGAAAGAGGCTGGCCATGGGATAGGTAACCATACTTACAAACACCTGAATGGATGGTCAACAACCACAAACAGTTACATCAAAGACATTCTTAAATGTGATAAGATAGTGGCGAGCAAACTTTTTCGTCCGCCTTATGGGCGTATAACCAAAAACCAGACGAGCATCATGGTTAAGCGATATAAAGTAATTATGTGGGATGTGCTTAGCGGGGATTTCGACCGAACAATCAGTAAGGAGAGGTGTCTAAAAAATGTGCTCGAAAATACTCAATCCGGCTCTATCATTGTGTTTCACGATAGTGTGAAAGCTGCAGACCGCATGCAATACGCACTGCCGCGTGTGCTTGAATATTATGCTAAAAAAAGATTCTCCTTCTCACATCTTTCAGAAAACTGAAAGATGTCACATCATTTAGCCAATTTTAAATGTTTAGGAACTCTTAATTGGGTATTAATCCAAATTTAGTATAGCTTAGTTTCAAGCTGAAAATTATCTTTACAATAAACCAAGGAGAATTGAAATTAATTGACACCCATTGTCATTTATATCTTCCTGAATTTGATAGTGACCGGAATGATGTAATTCATCGGGCACAGGAGTCGGGTGTTGATAAATTTTTTCTCCCAAATATTGACAGCAGTTCTGTAAACTCCATGCTATTACTTTCTGCTGCTAATTCAGGCATATGTTATCCTATGATGGGTTTGCACCCCGGTTCTGTAAAAGACGATTGGCTGCGTGAGATAACGATAATAGAAAAATATCTTTTCAATACTACAGGATTAAAATTTTATGGAATTGGCGAAACAGGGCTTGATGGATATTGGGACAAAAGCTATGTACACAAACAAAAAGAAAATTTTCAAAGGCATATTGGCTGGGCAAAGGAATTACATCTTCCCATCACCATTCATAGCCGGGAAGCGACAGAAGAGTGCATCGCGTTAATAAAAGAAAATAAAGACGAGAACCTTACGGGTATTTTTCACTGTTTTACAGGAACCATAGAGCAGGCGCATGAGATTGCTGACATGGATTTTTATTTAGGTATTGGTGGAGTAGTAACTTTCAAAAATGCCGGCCTGGATAAAGTATTGGAGCAGATAGACCTTGAGCACATAGTGTTAGAAACCGATTCACCTTACCTCGCTCCGGTGCCGTACCGAGGAAAGAGAAATGAAACCAGCTATCTCAAATTGATAGTGTCAAAAATTGCTGTCATCAAGAACCTACCGCTTGAAGAGGTAGCATCCATTACCACTCGCAACGCAATGCGTGTGTTTCAACTTTGATTTTGACCTGCAACGTAATTTTCTCACATTTGCACTCCACTATAATTTTCAATCATTTTTAGTTATGATTGATTTTTCCCGGAGAGGTGTCCGAGTGGTTGAAGGAGCACGCCTGGAAAGTGTGTATACTCCTAAAGGG
>JACCZV010000335.1 GCA_013695775.1 Chitinophagales bacterium
GTCATTTGCGCTTTCATATTAGTTTGTTTTTTGGATGATGATTTTGTTGGCCGGTAAAAGATTGTCTTGTGAGAAGCTTGGAAAACATATCAATACTATAATAGTAAATATACGCCTTTTTAATTGAATGCTCGTCTGTACATTTTCTCTATGTTACCCTTTGGAATAAGTTCCTCAATTGAGATTTTATGAGGGTGACAATTGTATAGGTCATGTTGATAACGATTTAATGAAATGCGCTAACTTAAGTTTGTATTTAAGAAATTTGAACTGTACAATCAGAGATAATCATTACACGTTAATGCATTATTGATCTAGAAAATTAAAGAATGAAAGATTCCTGGAAAAAGTTCATCTTAAATCTACAAAAAGGAAAAGTCGCCAGACTTCTAAAAGACAAATATTTTATTTTGTTTCTTGCCTTTTTTACCTGGATGCTTTTCTTTGACAACAATGACATCATCTCTCAAATCCAACTCCGTCTTAAGCTCTCTGAATACACGAATAAAAAGGAATATTATCAGCAAAAAATAGCTGAAGTGAAACAAGAACAAAAGGAGCTTCTTTCAAACCAGGCATCTTTAGAGAAGTTTGCCCGTGAAAAATATATGATGAAGAAAGATGATGAGGATTTATATGTGATTGTGCCGGAATAGAAATAAATTAGCTCGCTCCTTTTACTAATTACGGACTTTATTACAAGAGCTATCAATACCTAATAGCCTCCATTAAATTTCCTTATTCCCCACTCTAAAACAAGGAGTAGTAAAATGGGGATGAAGAGCCATCGCAAATTAATTAAAGGCTCAGTTCTGGTTGAGCTATAAAGAACAGGCTTGATATTTTGCTTTTTATATATGGCCTCAGCCAATTCATTTAACTCTAATGGATAAAACAATTCGCCACCACTATTATTACTTAGTGAATACAAGAGCTGGTGGTCAGCCCGCGTTGCCTCCAATTCCAACTGGGTGGGTGATACAGTGAAAGCACCTGATGCAGCAAAATCTTTTTTGTTGAAATTCACTTTAGCCGAGTATTTATAATTGCCTACCGGGAAAAATCCGGCGTTTAAAGTATATGCATTATTTGTTTTGCTGAATATAAAGGGATAATCTTTTCCCTGGTCATCCTTTACAATGATTGTAACATCGGGACTATTAATCAGCTCATTGGATTCATTCAGCAATTCAGCGTTAAAAACTACTGACTCGTTCTCAGAAAACAGGTGACTTCCCCCCATTAATTGTTCCTTTTCCAGGCGCACCCGAAACTGCCTGTCGTCCCCTTTTACTGACAAGTATTGCACGATTGAGGAGACAAGAGCATTAAACGCTTCATGATTTTGGGTTTCCTGAAAGTCGGCCATCCGCCATCGCCACAATCCTTCGCCAGCAACCATTCCTGAACGCCCATTGAGGTCTTGCTGGAAAAAGATGAGAGGGTATTTGGTCGTGACAGCACCGATTTTCTGAGTTAATAGGGCAGTAGCGCTCGGAGACAACTTGTACTCACCGAAGGGTGAGGCGAGTGGTGGCCAGGAAGGAAGCGCTTTGATGACATTATCAGGAAGATTGAAGAGAATAAATTCTGAGGATAACAGCGGAAATGCATCAGTTGTAGAATTGTTGTTGGCCCTGATATTTACCATTGTCTGAGATCCATTCACCAGACTTATATTCGATTGAGATCCGAGAATAAAAAGAATTGATTTTTTTTTGGATTTTATATTGCTGATAACTGACTGAAGATTATTATCAGCAGTAGGAAGCTGGTGCAGTACGATCAGGTTATACTCATCAATTTTATCTGGAAAATCAGGTGCAAAGGCAATTGCCGCTTCATAATTTTTATTTGATTCTATAGCTTGCTTAAACGCTGCAATATCAGGATGAGGCGAGTTGGCCAGTATCAGAATTTTTTCCTTCTTTTCTATCACTTCAATGAATACATCCCTGCTATTATTTACTACTGACGCCTCATTTGAGACCTGGCTGAGTGCTAAACGGTAGTGAACAATGCCAGGGGTACCGGCCTTTATTAAAAATTCATTGCTGCCGCTGAAATCATTATTTTCAATAGAGATGGATTTTTCTTCAACTGTTTGTACCGCGTTCCCTGAGATATTAGCCACAGACAAGCTGGTCTTTTCATTGGCACAAAATTGTGCCCGCCACTCCACCTTTAAGGGAAAATAATCACCTAAAAAGACCGTGCGGTTATAAAGGATATTTGACAACTGAAGGTCGCGCTTGAATGTGGTATCCCCCATTCCGACGGTGTATATCGGCACATTCAATTCGTTTTTTAAATATACCGGATTGCTGCCCTCATTGTAAATGCCATCGGAAGCAAGAATGATCGCACCCAGATTTTGATCCGTATAAAGATTCGAGATTTCACTAAGGGCTGAAGAGATGTTGGTGGATTTATCAGAGAAGGAAAATTTCAATCCCTCATTTAACGAGGATCCAAAAGAATAGGCCTTCACCTCATAGTCCTTAGAAAGAGCTTTGATAAGCCCCGTAATATTTTGTTTATATAAACTTGAATCCTGAGAGCTTTGGTTTAACAGAACTGATTGTGAATTGTCTTGAGCTAATACAACTATAGGCTTTTCAACTCTTGTGGAAAGTGTTCTTATTAAAGGCGACAGCAGCAGAAATGCAATAAAGCTAATCGCGAGAAATCGAATTATTGCAAGTGTCCAAATCCATTTTTTGAAGGGTGCACCTAACTGCCTAAACTGCCAATCACGATAGTATAAAATGAAGGACAATGCAGCGCCCAATACTAAACATAAAATGATATACCACGCCGGATACGATAAGGTTAAATTCATTGGGCGACACAACGTTTTTCAGTTCGTTCAAATTGCCTAGAGAAGCTTAAAATCATGAGTATAGTTCATAATTACTTAAATTATAATACTCATTATAGCGCCATGAAATTATTTATATTTAAATTACTTTTCTTTAAAGAAAAGTAACCAAAAGAATCGCGATTGCCAAACGGCTCCGCCAGGCAATCGCAGGCTCACGCAAAGCTTCTATTTTAAGAAGTACTTTGTTAACAACGTCTCTTGCTTTCTTCAAATAATGATTTATTCTCCAAAATATTATTGAGTATAGATTCATAAGAAGGAGATAACAATCGAGTTGTTGTAGATGAGACATTTTTGTTTCTAAGTATTCAAGCCACCACAAACAGAAATCACTTGTCCGTTCACATAACTTGATAGGTCGGAAGCTAAAAACAATACCGTCTTTGCAACCTCTTCAGCAGAACCATAGCGCCCCAGCGGTATGTTATTCTTAAAAGTGTCTCTCACCTCTTCACTGATTCTATGCGTCATATCAGTTTCTATAAAACCCGGTGCTATCG
>JACCZV010000337.1 GCA_013695775.1 Chitinophagales bacterium
TCTTATTGCCGACCTGCTTTATGCTGTTGCAGATCCGAGAATATCATTCATGAAAAATTAAATGGATGCAAAGCAGTCAACAGCCGTTTAATCTTCGTACGCAGGGCTGGAAACAGTTCAAAAAAAATAAGCCGGCTTTGCTATCACTGTACATATTGATCTTCCTTACCATGATTGCAGTGCTGGCACCTTTGCTGGCAAATGACCGGCCTTTATATATGAAGGTTGCCGGGCAGAGCCTCTACCCCATATTTTCACATCACAACTCTTATGGGATTAAAAATTCTGATGGCACAACAAAGAATATTCAAATTGATATTGCAGAATGGAAATTGTTTAAAGCAGATAAAATCTTGCAGGCACCCGTCGTCTATTCACCAGGAAAGGGGGATTATTATAACTATGCTTTTGTCAGTCCTTTCGGCTACCAAAAATTTTTAAATGATAACGGTGATATAGTGAGGATGCCGCCACGTTATCGTCATTGGCTGGGCACAGGTCAGAGAGGGGATGATTTGCTCTCCGGACTGATTCATGGCACCCGAATATCCCTTACCATTGGATTCATCTCCATGGGTATCGCGACGCTGATAGGAATTTTAGTGGGCGCCTTCGCTGGATTTTTTGGAGATGATAAGCTTATTACTTCACGCGGGAAATTTATTATGTGGCTGCCGGGCCTGTTTGTCGCTTGGTTCTATGGCTTTCAAACTCGTACTGCCTTGTTGTCAGAAGCATTAAGCGGACCGGCTAATGACTTTATTATCCAACTCACCATAAGCATCCTGATTTTTTCACTTGTGGTATCCGCATTTTTATTTATAGGGAAAATGGTCGAAAAGCTTCCGTGGCTACGCCGTAAAATGTTGATTCCCGCAGATACATTTATATCGCGGCTCATTGAAATATTTGTTTCACTGCCAATCTTCCTGCTTATAATAGCTGTTGCCGCCATTTCAAGACCCTCTATGTTGAACCTGATGGTGATCATTGGCTTAACGAATTGGACTGGAATTGCACGGCTTACGAGGGCTGAGATGCTTCGCATCAGGAACCTTGAATTCATTCAGTCTGCGCAGGCATTAGGATATAGCAAGCTGCGCATCATTGTGCGTCACGCCTTGCCAAATGCGCTTGCCCCAGCGCTTATCTCCATCTCATTCGGGGTTGCCAATGCCATTCTTATTGAATCAGGTCTGTCATTTATTGGCCTGGGGGTTCCGCCAGATGTAGTTACGTGGGGATCCCTGTTGAATGCCGGCCGCGGAAATTTCGATGCGTGGTGGATGGTGCTATTCCCCGGACTTTGCATCTTCATTACAGTTACAACCTATAACCTGATAGGTGAAGGCCTGCGTGACGCCCTTGATCCTAAGTTGAAGACATAATATCAAATGGTGGTGAATTGATAGCATTGATGAGCATTTATTCACTGCTTGAAAATTTATCACCAAACCTGTACGTTTGTCCATCAAACAAAAATAAGTTTCATGACACCAGAACAGATCATTGCGGATGCAAAGAATTACATGGAAAAAACCATTCAGCACCTGGAAGCAGAACTTACAAAAGTGAGGGCAGGAAAAATTTCTCCGGGAATTCTTGATGGCATCAGCATTGACTATTATGGCTCGCAGATGCCCATCAGCCAGGCTGCAAATGTTTCAATAATGGATGCCCGCACACTGAGCATTCAGCCATGGGAAAAGAAAATGCTGGAGGTTATTGAGAGAGCTATTCTTGCTGCAAATATCGGCATCACCCCTCATAACGATGGCACTATGGTGAAGCTGTATCAGCCGCCCTTAACAGAGGAACGGCGAAAGGAGTTTGTAAAGAAAGCTCATACTGTTGCAGAAACGGCTCGTGTGAGCGTGCGCAATATCAGGCGGGAAGCAGTAGATCAAATTAAAAAATTAGGTAAGGAACATATATCTGAAGACCAGATAAAAGATGCCGAAGCCGACATGCAAAACCTAACCAACAAGCTTATCGCTCAGGTAGATAAACACCTTGAGGTGAAAGAAAAAGAGATTATGACAGTATAATAGGTGTATAAATCAGATGAAAAGTAGATGCCAGATTATATTTTTTATTTGTCTGATTCAATGATTCGGTGGCCAGGGTTGACCGGATTGTAATGGGGGTTCTTTCTGGATGAGCGTCGGGGGATGAAATACTATATTGTAACATTTCCTAAAACCGGTCCATCTCACTTTTCATTGCGGCGGTCTATTGGTTCAATTTCATATACGAAATACGGGGTATCGCCCTGCCAGGGCATGTTCTTAAGTTTCTGTTTATACTTCAATTTAATCACTGCTCCTTCAAAATTAGCAAGGCTATCAATAATTGACATATCAGTGGGTTTCACACTGAATGCCCAGATGTTATTCAGCACTGTATTGTTCTGAGCATTCATGCCTCCCAGGTTAAGCTCTCCCTCATATGTTTTAAAAAGAAAACCTTTCTTCGAAAATTTCATGAGGTATCCTGTGCGGCTCCCTTCGCTGTAGGTGAAGTTACCAACAAGCACGAAACCTGCCAGGCCGGCAATTACTATAAAAATGAAAATGATGAGGAATTTTTTCATATCGCCTTGAATGAGCTTCAAAAATAACTTTTACTCAGTATATGCCCTTATACGTAGTCTAACTAAGTGTGTTCCAATATTTATATAGCTACACTCTAAGACAACAAATCAATCCTGCCCACCTATTTCTTGCAGACAAAAACAAAAGCCGGTGGAATGTTGATAGGCTCAAACTGCACCTTAACCTTCCTGAAATATTTTTTTAACCTTCGATATTGAATCAATGAATAGGAGAATAGTATCAGAGTTGTATGCTTGTCTGACACATCATAGATAGCTCTCATGATCTGTTCACATTCATCTTCCGAAAGGATTCCAAATGGAATAGATGAGATGATGTAATTTTTGGAAGGGAAGGGAGTAGAACTGACAAAATCTTTGATGGTTGAAGCAGACTTATTAATAATTTTCAATCGTGAGTCACCTATCTTCTCCAGATCAACACAAAATGCTTCGTTCACTTCGAAGGCATATAACACAGAGTTGGGCCGCATATAGTGAAGCAGCTCTTTTGTGATGCGGCCGTTACCGGGGCCTAACTCAATGATACATCCCGCATTTTTAAAATTAATATTGCGGATGATCCTGCGGACCAGCCGGTGAGAGCTGAATGCAACGGCGCCGGATGTTTTAAAAGATCTTAAAAGCTCGGAGGGCAAAGAGAAATTCAGTTAAATGGTTACCTTACTATATCAAGAATAAAGGTATTCTCTAATCCTAAAACTGCTGAAGTAATCAGTTCTAATATGCTTATGGCTGCAATTGCAGCATTGATTTTATTGGATCTGTTCCCATAAACAGATGCTGGGGATTTTCAAGCAATTCTTTTACGCGTACAAGAAATCCTACAGATTCTCTCCCATCAATGATGCGATGATCATAGCTCACAGCCACATACATCATGGGTCTTATCGTCATCTCTCCCGCAACCACCACTACCCGCTCCTCTATTTTATGCATGCCTAAGATGGCAGATTGTGGCAGATTGATGATTGGGGTAGACATCAAGGATCCAAAGACACCGCCATTGGTAATGGTGAAGGTGCCGCCAGTCATCTCTTCAAGTGACAGCTTATTGTCCCTGCCCCGTGAAGCGAGGTCTGCAATTTTTTGCTCCAATTCCGCAAAAGAAAGGGACTCAGCATTTCTAACCACGGGCACTACCAATCCTTTCGGAGTTGAAACAGCTATGGAGATGTCGCAAAAATCATGGTAAACGATCTCATCTCTATCAATATAAGCGTTCACTGCGGGCCATTCTTTCAATGCGAAACAAACAGCCTTCACAAAAAAGCTCATAAATCCTAAACCTATATTATGTTTTTCCTTGAACAGGTCCTTGTATTTCGTTCGAATGTCCATGATGGATTTCATCTCCACCTCATTAAATGTGGTGAGCATGGCAGTAGTGTTCTTTGCTGCCACCAGGTGCCTGCTCACAGTTTTTCGCAACGAACTCATAGCTTGCCGTCGTTCCTCACGGCTGAAAGGTTTTTCCGCTTGCTCGGGATTTTGTATCGCCGTTACCACATCAAATTTCGTAATGCGGCCATCTCTTCCCGTACCGTTTGAAACCATTGCGCTTGATTCTCTTATAAGCTTTGCAGCGGCGGGTGAAGAAACATTTTTGGCATATGCTTCTTTCAAAACGGCAGGCTCATTTATAGCTTCTTTCTTAGGCCGGGGCGGCATCTCAGCAATGCTCTCTTTTTTTTGTTGAGGAGATGTATCCACCTGACTGGGCACCATAGCCTTGTCTGTATCAATGGTGCAAACCAAATCTCCCACCTTTAAAGAGGAATTTTCCGATGCAACAATTTTTAATTGTCCCCCTTTCTCGGCAGTAAGCTCAAAAGTTGCTTTTTCTGATTCCAACTCACAGATCACCTCATCCTGCTGAACAAGGTCGCCATCAGATTTGATCCATTTAGCAAGAGTTACCTCATTAATGGATTCACCTACGGCTGGAACTTTTATTTCTACAAACATTCAACTTATTTATATAAAAGACTGCAATTTACCACTCATTCTTTCTTTCTTTGCCGTTATTGCCAAACCCCAAATTCGAAGACATTGTAAGTAGTTAATGTAAACATGGACCATTAATACTGCAATGGGCTCATTCGTCAACCTGAGCATGCTTTATCTTGAAATCCCCAACATATGCGGCAAGCGCAATTCCGAGAGCTATCAATATCAGATTTTTGATGATATAATGACCAGCTAAGGTAGGTACGAGGAAAGCTTTCCAGGTGTAGTGTGGCAGTAAGATTAAAGGACCAAAAGTAGTGATCATGTGGGGAATTAACAGGTACAATGCAAGCCGTTCGAGGCCAGGAAAGAGAAAGGCTATTCCGATTGCCATCTCATAACATGCAAAAAATGTAACGAAATTCTGAAAAGGAATAAAGGAGAGGGTTTGCGACCAAAGCTCCTGAACCAACGCTTCTGCCGGGCTTAGCCCCAGCACTTTTAATAATCCAAACCAAAAATACACTGCGAAAAAAGAGACCCTGGCAAGAGGAATGCATATTTTTCCAAGCAGCTTTAAAGCCCTGTTTTCAAAACCATCCATGGCCTTGCCCAATTCTAATACTAAACGAGTTACTTAAAGGGTGATGTCATGCAAAAGTAATTGCTTTGATGAGAACTGTTAAGGGATATGTTTCAAGCTAATTTAATATTCAAGCTGAGTCTAACTCTAAGGTAAATATTTCCAACAATGGGAAGTCTTTGATATTAGTGGCCTCTTAAACCATTATTTTAATACGTGGAATTAATACGCAATTATTCAGGAAATTTCCCCATCCCTAAGTAATATGAATGTTCCTTTTACACTCTTTCTTTTACTTTCTAACCGATTACGGAGGGGTTTAGAGTACAGGTAGAAAATTTTTATCTTCATACACATGAACTAATAATGATAAGAGTTATCACCTGGTTCTCAAATCATACTGTGTGGTATGTAAATTAAGGCTGTATGGATTATATATCTATTATCTACAAAATGAAACTTTTTTAGAATAAATTACCTATAACAGTTATCTTTCCGATTGTATATGATATTCAGATTAATTAAGGGATCGGAACGAAATTTGCCAAAGGTTGCGCTTGAATGAAATTTGATCTAGTTTGACGGAATATAGCCGGATAAACATTATTTCACAATAAATATCACAGTTAAAAAACACAAACGATGCGTAAGTACATACTTGTATTAGCTTTTATAAGCTTTAGTTTTTTTGGTTTCAGCCAGACCATAAGTTCATTTGATGGTTTTTATCGTAATGGACAGGTATTTTTAACATGGCAAAACATTTCGGGGTCTGAGGCTTATTATAAAGTGTATAGATCCAAAAACCCGATTACGTCTAGTTCACAACTAACCACTGCAGAATATCTTGGCTGGGTGAATAAAGAAGGCGCCAAAGATCATAACTTGAGTGAGCATGATGGAGTTAATCGTTACCTTCGAATAGATTCCGCTGGCACACCTTTAAGTAGTAGTACAAACCTATTTGTTGCAACGACACTTGTCAATGGAAATTATTATTATGCAGTAACATCAATACTTATCAACGGGGTAGAAAACAAAACCATTGACAACAGCAATACTTTAACGAACCCTATTAATGAAATAGTGGCCAAACCTGAGCCGGTTTTTCAGGAACAGCGTGATCTGAACGGTAAACTTCATAAAATATACTCCAGCTTCTTCAGCACAAAACGTGAGGTAAATCAGCCACCTATCAATATTGCAGGATTTATTACCTTCGATCTTGCTCTCTATTTAAATAACGCAACAGGTAAACGTCCACTTAACATTCGGCTGCACCCAGGTGGAAATGATTTCTTTTGGTCAATTACCACTACCAAAGGTGATGAAATAAATCTAAATATTGAGGACCGCACCCCAGGCAGTGAGTATGTGGCCAATTGGGGAGCCAATGAAAATTATAATATCTACAAATCGAATGATGAAAATACTGTTCCAACCTCTGGGAAAAATTACAACTTTTTTCAGTTACGAATTAAGGAAACCATTGACTGGGCTATAGCGCATCTGCCCGTGGATTCTAACCGGGTTTATATGGAAGGTTCCTCTAATGGGGCTCCCGGTGTTTTCTTTTTTGCAGTTACTTATCCTGAAAAACTCGCTGCCGTAAAAGTTAGTGTAGGCGTCTTTGATCTTTCATTTCAAAACGACTACAATCCAAATTGTACCTTAAATCCAGGTGGCCCAAACAGAATAGATGGTAATAAACTGTTCGGAACCATTGAGAAGAATTTGATGTGCAATTTAGGCATTGGCACATATGAAGCTTTTAATGGTGGCTGGATGATAAATAAATATAATCAAAAGGATTACCCGTTCATTTACAGCATGAATGGTAAGAATGATGCATTAATGGGATGGACTGAAAAACCCATCTATTATGATTCGGTAAATGCAAATAAGGTTGGTGGTTATTATTTTTTCGATCAGCGTGAGCATTCCGGAGATGGTGGCATATGGGGTACTAATAACTTCGATCTATTCCGGTATCGTAAAAATCTATCTTATCCCGCCTTCTCTGATTGTAGTCTGAATGAGAATTATGGCAATGGCGATGGAACCAGCGGAGCAGATTTTGGATCTGTCAATGGGATGTTGGATTGGGAAAATGAGATAGTAGAAGATGCTCAAAGCTGGGAGGCTAAGGTATTTGTCCGTGATTTATTGAAAGCCAACGGAGACAAGGTAGTCTATCCCAACAGCGGCATTGCTGATATAACATTGCGCAGGCTGCAGAAATTTAAT
>JACCZV010000006.1 GCA_013695775.1 Chitinophagales bacterium
TCATTGCAGCGGAATTTAGTAGAGCGAGAAAGAAAATTGACCGAATTACAATCAATGTTAAAACAGAAAGACTCGGCTGCAAATGCCTTAAAGTCTCAATTAACAAATGCATTGCTCGGTTTTGAAACCAGTGATCTTACCGTTGAACAGAGAAATGGGAAAGTCTATGTGTCTATGGCTGAGAAATTACTTTTTAAATCAGGCAGCACCTCTGTAGACCCAAAAGGTGTTGACGCTTTGAAAAGGCTTGCATCTGTTTTAAAAAGCAATCCTGACCTCACGATAAATGTGGAGGGCCATACTGATAATGTTCCGATGAATGGTAAAGGTGCAATGAAAGATAACTGGGATTTAAGTGTACTCCGTGCAACAAGCATTATCCGCATTCTTGCTGATAATGGCGTTGATCCAAAGCAGATCATAGCTTCCGGAAGAGGTGAATATTTTCCGGTTTCGGCAAACAGCTCAGCAGAAGGAAAGGCAAAAAACAGGCGAACAGAGATCGTTCTTTCTCCACGGCTCGAAGAGCTTATTAAAGCTATTGGTGTTGATTAGATTTCCTTTATACATTAGATATAAATTCATCAGCAACGAACTTTGAAATGCCATTATCTTAATTTTCAAGAATATGAATTGATGGGGTGGCTCGATGGATTTTTAAGACAACGTGGTGGAGCTGAAGCTGAAATGTCTTTTCTCGATCACCTGGAAGAACTCAGGTGGCACATCGTCAGATCGTTACTTGCAATTTTGATTGTTGGGACTGTCCTTTTTCTAAACAAAGCCTTCATCTTTGATCAGGTTTTGCTTGCACCAAAAAACCCTGAATTCTGGACATATAAAGTAATGTGCAACGTGGGTAACGCTTTGCACATCGGTGGCCTCTGTATAACCGACATATCATTCACCTTAACAAATATTGATCTTTCTGCACCATTTATGATTCATTTGCAGATCGCATTTATCTTAGGATTGATATTAGTATTTCCTTATGTTTTTTGGGAGTTCTGGCGCTTTATAAAACCTGCCCTGCATGAAGGTGAGATGCAACATGCATCAGGTGCAGTAATAGCTGCCTCCTTTTTATTTTATACCGGCTTGTTATTCGGATATTTTTTGATCGTTCCTTTTACAGTTAATTTCCTTGGTTCTTACCAGGTGAGTGCGCAGGTTGCAAATACCATCAATCTATCATCGTACATTGATACCATAACAGGACTTAGTTTCTCTTGCGGATTAATTTTTGAATTTCCCCTGCTTATCTACTTTCTGGCGAAAGTAGGCTTGACAACCCATGAAATGCTTACTCAATATAGAAAATTTGCTGCAGTAGCAATCTTGTTTATTGCAGCAATCATAACTCCTTCACCCGATATGTTCAGTCAGACATTAGTAGCTGTTCCCTTGTATTGCTTATTTGAAATCGGAGTTGTTATTTCTAAAAGAGTTGCCCTTAACAGGAAAAAGAAAGAAGAGATAGAGGAAGCGGAGTATCAAAGCAATGAGATAAGATGACTAAACTCCTGTAAATTTGTATCTATAAATTAATCTTTCCTATGACTACTCCAAAAACCATAGCCATTGGCTGCGATCATGCCGGTTATGAATACAAAGAAACCCTTCACTCATGGTTGCAATCAGAGGGTTATGTTGTATTGAATTTTGGAACAGATTCCCCTGAGTCAGTTGATTATCCAGACTATGTTCATCCCTTATGCACGGCAGTTGAAAATCAGAAAGCTGATATTGGTATATTGTTATGTGGAAGTGCTAATGGTGTTGCAATCGCTGCAAACAGGCACAGGGGTATAAGGGCTGCCATTTGCTGGCTGAATGAGATTGCCAGGGTTTCACGGCTGCATAATGATGCGAATGTGATCTGTCTTCCGGCCCGTTATGTTTCGCTTGATCTTTCGAAGTCGATGGTGCATGAATTCATAACAACCTCTTTCGAAGGTGGACGACATCAGCGACGGGTGGAGAAGATTTCGCAGTTTGCTTAATTGATAACTCTAGCGGTAGTTCGTAAGATAGAAAATAAATTAGCAGAAGTGTCAAAGTCTATCACAAGCATGTCAGCTCATCTATTAGTAAAATTTCTCTAAGTTTATAGTGAAGTTTAATTGAACGAATTCAATTACCAGGGAGCGAAACTTTCGTATATGAAGCAATTAGTTTCTGAGAGTTAAGCATTTAAGATCGAGCGGCAGGATTGTTGTTTACGTCGCTAAGAGCTAACGAAGTTCAATACAGATGTTTAGAATCTTTCTAATATTTATTAACTGTGTTGTTTCACTTCCCTGTCTTTCGCAGAACTTATATTCTGCATCAGGCACAGCATCCTACTATGCCAATATATTCGACGGGCGAAAAACTGCCTGCGGTGAAATTTTCTCCAACAAGGAAATGACCGCTGCGCATCCTACTTT
>JACCZV010000042.1 GCA_013695775.1 Chitinophagales bacterium
TTAGAGTAATAATCAGGAAGGCAGCACCTAAGGCAGAGGAGACAATCAATTATGCAATGCCCACTTTCACGTTAAATGGTAACCTGGTTCATTTTGCTGCTTATAAAAACCATATCGGATTTTATCCTACACCATCAGGAATTGATGCATTTAAGAAAGAGCTATCTCTTTATAAGGGCGCAAAAGGTTCGGTACAATTCCCCATTGACAAACCACTTCCGTGGGCATTGATAACCAAAATTGTAAAATTCAGGGTAAAGGAAAATTTGGAGAAAGCAGTAATAAAAATGAAAAAGGAAAAATAAAAAATTGCATATGATCCCACATTTGATTTCTTTCCTTCTGCTCCTTTTCCTCCATGTTGGCGCATGCGTGTCGCGTGTGCCATGTACCCATTACCATTAAATAGGTGTAACATTGGCCTTCAAAAATCAATTTCCTGCAACCCTTTGCTTCCGAAATAATCAATCGCACTGCTATATTTCGAATGCCTGAGTTTATTTACAAAGCGCTTATAGACACATATCTCCCGCGATATCATTTTAAGGAGTTTCATAAGACTGAGATTAAGATTCCTCTCATTAATCTCTTTGAAAAAATGGTACATAGCGATTTAAGCCGATCTTCCTTAATTAAATTTCTATTTTGGATAAGGGGTATGCCAACAAAGATTTATACAGTAGAGTCTTTAAGTGATTTGGGTTTTGTGAAGCTCGGAGAAATTCCTGGTGAGGAAATACTGTTTGGTAGAATTACAGAAAGTGCAATGTTTAACAACTGTCATACAAACTTCTCCAGTTCTGACTTCATTCAGAAATCTGACCCAACAATAATAAAAGCTGTTATAAATTTCAGGACACAAAATAAATGTCATTTACACAACATCATTTCTACAGAAACAAGAGTTTGGTGTGGAAGTGCTGATATGAAAAGCAAATTCAGAATATATTGGTTTGTAGTAAAACCTTTTAGTCAGATGATTCGAAAGTTGATGCTTTCTCAAATAAAGAAACAAATACTAAATGCTTCAATTAAAAACCAACATTAGAAGCTGAAAAGCACAAAGTGAACACAGTCTTTCAAAGACAGGGCTGAGTTATAAAAGTTAAACGCAGGTAAAGTCCAGGAATATTTTTAGCGATAACCAGTATTTAATAACGCAGGAACTGCTATGCGAATTGCAGCGATATATGATATTCACGGAAACCTGCCTGCTCTGGAGGCGGTACTTAAAGTCATTCTAAAATCAGGTCTCGACCAGATTGTAGTAGGGGGTGATGTAGTTCCCGGACCTATGCCACTTCAAACACTTGCATGTTTGTCAGACCTTAAGGTTCCTGTGCAGTTCATTCAGGGCAACGGTGAAGTAGCTGTGCTTGCACAAATGGAAGGGAAGAATCCGGGGCCTCTTCCTGAGCAAGTGCTGGAGATTATTCGCTGGACTGCAAAACAACTTCTTCCGGAACATAAACAACTATTATCCGCTTGGCCTAAAACACTCCGGCTTGCAATTGAGGCTTTAGGTGAAGTATTGTTTTGCCATGCAACTCCCCGAAATGAGAACGAAATTTTTACCCGCCTGACATCTGAAGACACGCTCTTGCCCATTTTTGAAAAGGCCAACGCAGACATTGTTGTCTGTGGCCATACTCACATGCAATTTGACAGGATGATCGGCAGGGTTCGGGTTATAAATGCCGGTAGTGTAGGGATGCCATTTGGTAAACCAGGAGCATATTGGCTTTTACTGGGAACGAACATTGAATTGAGATATACATCATATGATCTTACGAAAGCTGCAGAGCTTATACGAGACACAACCTATCCTCAGGCAGAGGATTTCGCATCAAACACTGTATTACAGCCACCCTCAGAGGCGAAAATGGTTGAAGCATTTAATAGGGTTGAATTGAAGTAAACCCGAAAAGAGATTTTTAAGTCAGGTAAAAAAATGTATTACATACCCGGTTTAATCAGATACTTTGTTTTGTTAGCCCTCCATCGATAGATTTTATCCTATCTCATTATTCTTTAACAAAACATAGTAAATACGGGAACGAAATAGTATAATTCCACCGCTGCCTAAAACAGGTTAACCGTTTTTTAAATTAATTATTAATTTCGCTATCATTACCTGATATGTCTACCGAAACCCTTGAGATATTAAAACCATCTGACACAGATACAACTGGTGAGGCACGTGTGATATTGTTCAATGATGAATGGCACTCATTTGATGAGGTAATCTTTCAATTAATACGGGCGATCCATTGTTCGCACAAGGTTGCAGAGCAGATGGCAAATACAGTTCACAATTCAGGCAAATGCAAAGTATATGAGGGTGCTGTAGAGGAATGTCTGTCAGTAAGCGCGGTGCTCGAAGAAATAGACCTGAAAACCTCAATAGACTTCTCGTAAACCACCCACATATAATTGTGAAACCATATTATCTGCAATAAGAAGCTGCTGCCTCCACCTATCGACAGATTTTTGATGGTGGTCGAAAACCCTCAATAGCTGGTTCGCTTTTCTTACCTTTGCCCCTTAAAATAATTTTGTTAGAATGACCTCTAAACCCTTTTTTGCAATTATACTTATGGCTCTCGTGAGTTCATTACAATACTCCTGCAACACCACGGCGGATGATCAAGATTTAGCTGAAATACGCACGAAAACAGGAAACTTTCAATATTATACCGAACAGTTTGCCGATTTCCGCATTCTTCGTTACGAGGTGCCAGGCTTCAATGAA
>JACCZV010000004.1 GCA_013695775.1 Chitinophagales bacterium
TTGGGCTTGATAAATATCTCAACATATTCCTTGTTCACAACTACAAGCTTCTGCACATCTTCGCCCTGAAGCATATTTTGATTGAATTCCTCAAAGCTTATCAGCTTCGAAGTTTTTGTAAAGGGGAAAAACTGCAATCCGATAAGTACGAGGGCGATGATTCCGTAGACCCAGTATATATTGAAGCGGGGTCCCTTAGGAGGAACTATTTTAGGTAAGCGTTTTTTTTCCTGATTATTATTATCCATTCTACACAAAAAATTTATGAAATAAAGCTGATGTCCCTAAAGGACGATTCCTTGCTGGTAATATTGTGGCAAGGCTAATGGATTTACCCAATGGATCAATAAACACAAATTTACTCATTATGTTCCTCAATCACAGCATCACTCCATAATTCCTCCAATTGATAGAACCTTCGCAGGGGCTTGAGAAAAATGTGCACCACTATATCTACATAATCAAGCAAGATCCATTCAGCATGCTGCAGGCCTTCTACATGCCACGGATTTTCATCGGATATCTTTTTTGTTTTTTCTATCACATTCCCTGCAATGGCTCTCACCTGAGTGGTAGATTCGGCATCACAGATAATGAAAAAGTCTGTAACGGCATCTGGGATGCTGCGAAGATCGATAGTGATGATGTTTTCGCCTTTTTTTTCCTGTATGCTTTGTATAATAACCGCTACATTAGATTGCTTTAGCGTTGGAAGAGGAGGCTCAGGTTTCTTAATTTTCAGCGCTTTGATATAGGTGATATTTTTATTGGTAAAATTAGGAAAAATCAACAATACACATGCCAGCTACAACCTTTATCGGTAAGACCATCATTGAGCTTCCTTACGTGGATTCAACCAATAATTATGCTCATACTCTGTTGGGGAGCAAAGGCGTTTTTGAAGGTACAGTGATCCGCACTGATCATCAAACGGCAGGCAAAGGTTATTCCGGCAACAAGTGGGAGAGCGAAAAAGAAAAAAATCTGCTGGTAAGCATCATCTTAAAGCCCGGCTTTCTTCAAGTAAAACAGCAATTTTTTTTAACCCAGGCCATCTCTCTTGCAGTTGCCGATGCCGTAGCCGCAATCTCAATGCTTAATGATGTGAAGATTAAATGGCCCAATGATGTCTTGCATCGCTATAAAAAAGTGGCCGGAATACTTATCGAGAATTCAGTGCAGGGTGAAATCATCCTGCATTCTGTGGTGGGAATTGGATTAAATGTAAACCAGACAGATTTTCCCCGCACAATAAAGCCTTCTACCTCACTAAAAATGATGACGGGAAAAGATTTCGATTTGAGAAAAGTGCTGGATGTATTGTGCGAGAACATTGAATACCGCTATCTTCAATTAAGAAGTAATCAGGTACAGGAAATTCAGAAAGACTACATGAAAAATTTATATCGTGTGGATGAGGAAGCAGTTTTTATTGCTGACAACAGCCGTTTTAATGCAAAGATTGCAGGGTTAACTGCAGAAGGCAAATTGGTACTTCATGTTGGAGATCAGCATAAGGTATTTGGGTTTAAAGAGGTGGAGATGGTGCTGTAAACTGCCGCTGCGTATCATCTAATATGAACTTTATTTCGCTCGGCTGCATACTCCAGCACAAAAGGGTTTTCTTTTCGTTCAGCACCAATTGTAGTTGATGAGCCATGACCGTTGTAAACTGTAACATCGTCGGGCAACGGTAAAATTTTATCGTTGATGCTTTGCATAAGTGTATCATAATCTCCTCCGGGAAGATCGGTGCGGCCAATACTGCCCTGGAATAGTACATCACCACCAATAATGAATTTATCCGGAAAAGAATAAAAGGAAATGCTTCCCGGTGAATGGCCTGGAGTAAACAATACATCGAGTGAGGAATTGCCAAATCTTATAATATCCCCCTCATTCAAAAAGTCATCCGGCTGCGGAGAAGGTGTTAGATGAATTCCATACATTTTGCCAATGGCAACAGCACCATTCAATCCAGCTACTTCTTTTTCGTGTGCAGCAAATCTGACTTGAAAAGTCTCCTTTACGAACCTGTTCCCAAAAATGTGATCAATATGACAATGTGTATTGAGTAACAGTATGGGTTTTAATGCCTTGCCTTCAATAAATTTTTTCAGATCCCCACTCTCATTCGCATAATAACACCCTGGATCGATAATCAGACATTCTTTAGTTTCATCCCATAGTATATAAGTATTTTCTAAAAAATCATTGAATACCAGGCTCTGTACTTTAATCATAGAATTCAGGTTAAATGTTTAATTTGAACGTCCTAAATTATTCCTTTTGAGTTTTTCACTTCAATTATAGAAAACATTAGGCGCTAAAGTGAAGTGAAATTTTGATCCGTTAGTTTTGTAGTATACGGCCACTACATAGTTTTTAAGAAAGAGTATAGTGATGAAGAACCACAAAGTTATTTTATTGTTCCTGACGCTATTTTCCTGGAGCAGAGTTTTTGCTCAAACGCCTGATGAGGAATTCGGACAAAACAGGGTGCAATACAAAGACTTCTCATGGTCATTTTATCAAACTGACCGATTTGTTGTGTATTTCTATCCCGGCGGGCAGGATGTGGGCAAATTCACAATCCTGGACGGGGAGAAGGAGCTTAGCAACATTGAAAACCAGATGGAGTATAAGCTTAATGATCGAATAGATATACTTGTCTACAATAATCTCTCTGATCTAAAACAATCCAATATTGGTTACGGTGTTGACCTGAATAATACCGGCGGAACCACGAAGATCATTGGTGATAAGATGTTTGTTTATTTTGATGGCAACCATCAGCACTTGCGCGAACAGATCCGCGAGGGCGTAGCAAGTATATTTTTATTAAACATGATGTTTGGTGGCAGCATACAGGAGGTAGTTCAAAATGCGGTGTTGCTCAAGTTGCCATTATGGTTTAAAGAAGGACTTACTTCTTATATAGGTCAGTCTTGGAGCACCGAGCTGGATAATAAGTTGCGCGACGGAGTCCTAAGCGGGCGGTATAAAAAGATGAATAAGCTCACCGGCACTGACGCACGCTTCGCCGGACATGCCGTATGGCATTATATCTCAGAAAAATATGGGGAAGCAACCATCCCTAATCTTCTTTATCTCACACGCATAAACCGTAGTATGGAGAGTGGCTTCAGCTTCGTGCTCGGAAAGCCGGTGAAAGATTTTCTGAATGAGTTCTATAGTTATTATGATACTTTATACAGACTCGAGGCCAAGGGTAAGGATCTGCCGTCTTCCGGTGAGGTGATTAAAAAAAAGGAACGCCGTCACTTTGTTTATAATCAACTGCGCGTTACGAGCGACGCTTCAAAAGTTGCGTTTGTTCGTAATGACCTCGGAAAGTATAAAGTATCTCTCAGGGAACTCGAAAAGAAAAGGGCAAAAACCATCTTTAAAGGAGGATTCAAAAATATTCTTCAGCCTATTGATTACTCCCAGCCTCTACTCGCTTTCGACCCCACAGGTACACGACTGGCTATTATTTATGAAAAGCGAAACAAGGTGGGGCTTATAATTTACGATATTGAAGAAAGGAAGAAAGAGAAGCGATATATCGCAAATTTTCAGAAGGTGCTCTCTATTTCCTTCAGTGATGCAAACACTCTGGTTTTATCCGCAATCAACAGGGGTCAATCAGATATTTTTACCCTAAACACCAGGTCTTCAAAATTCGAACAGATAACGAATGATTTTTACGATGACCTCGATCCGCACTTTGTAAAACTGCCTACCCGGCAGGGTATCGTTTTTTCTTCCAACAGACCCGATGACACGCTGCGTACCCGGTTTATGGATACTACCCGGGCAATACAGAATTTCGATCTGTTTTTCTTCAACACAAAAAAGAAATCTAAAGAGCTGGTACGGGTAAACCATACACTATTAGCGAATGAAACAAAACCAGCACTCTTTAATACTGATTATTTTTCATACCTGAGTGACCGCAACGGAATCAATAATCGCTTCATAGCATATGTCGACAGTTACTTCCATCATTATGATCATTATTATTTTTTCCATGACTCCACCGTTGTGAATCCTGAGTATAATATAGATTCTTTGATAGCTGCCGATACACTCACTGTTGATTCAACGCAGCAGGTGCCTATTTATAAAGACACTATAAAATCATTTCCACAAACCAATTATGCCAAAGGCATCCTGGAACAGGATGCTGCCTTGCGTGCCCGGAAGATGGCCCAGATAATAAAGAACAACGGCAGGTATGAATTCTCTCTTGTAAAGATTCCTGATAGTATTGACCGCTCGCAGTTGCCTCAGCTCACTGATACCGAATATGCAAACCAATTGCAGAGCAGATACGAACCTAATGCAACGATACCAGTTTCATTTATTCCAAAAGAACAACCTCAAAAGTCAGTGACGGATACAATAAAAGCGGATACCTCGCATTCAGACAACAATGATTATTATTTTCAAAGCGAATTTTCATTGAAACCCTATAAACAGGTTTCGGACAGCAGTATAAACTCAAAGAGAAATCAACCTGTTTTCCGTTATTCTAAAATTCTCCCTTATAACGTAAAATTCTCCACCAATTATGTAGTAACTCAGCTTGACAACAGCCTCGTTATATCGCGCTATCAACCTTTTGCCGGCAACGGAGCAATTTTCGATAACCCGAATTTAAGTGCGCTGATGCGTCTGAGCATCACCGACCTGATGGAAGATTATCGCGTTACCGGTGGATTCCGCTTTCCTACATCGTTTGATGGCACCGAATATTACATGATGTTTGAAGATCTAAAGCACCGGCTTGACAAGCGGTATACGGTTTATCGCAAGTCGAAGACCAAAGCATACGATGCCAATCCGCAATGGTATTTACCGGTGAATGCCAAACAGCGAACTTACATCGCTGATGCTACCTTTCGTTACCCAATAGATTACACGAAAAGTTTTAGGCTTGGAACATCATATCGCAATGAGCTCATTAACTATTTGGGCTCCGACAGCTTCAGCCTCGGATTAGATCAATACATGGAACATTGGGTAGCCTTACACGGCGAATTTGTTTTCGACAATACTTTGAAAGTGCAGACCAACATTTACGACGGTTTACGCTACAAGGTATATCTTGATGCACAGCGACGGATAGAGAAGGGCAATACCTACCTGTTCGCGGCAGGCGCTGATTTCAGATATTATAAGAAAATTTCACGTAACATCATTTGGGCAACACGCGTTGATGGAGCAACTTCGTGGGGAGATCAGAGAGTGGTTTATTACCTCGGTGGCGTAGACAATTGGCTTAGGCTGAATTCAACATCACAATTCAATTCAGAAACTCCCGTTGCCGCGGATGCGGGTTACGCGTTTCAAACTCTTGCAGTGAATCTGCGCGGCTTTCAGCAAAATGTGCGCAATGGCAACTCCTATGCATTGGTTAATACAGAGCTCCGATTTCCGGTTTTTTCATACTTTGTAAACAGGCCTATAAGGTCTGAGCTGATCCGCAACTTTCAATTGATAGCGTTCGCTGATGCCGGCACCGCCTGGCAGGGTATTTCCCCTTATGACGAAGACAATCCTTTCAATACGCTCGATATCACGCAGGGCCCTGTTGCCGTACACGTAAATTATTTCCGAGAACCCATCGTAATTGGGTATGGAGCAGGAGTGAGAACTACCCTGCTTGGTTATTTTATTCGGGTAGATTATGGCCAGGGCCTTGACAGCGGCGCAAAACACAAACCAATCTGGTATTTCTCACTTGGCCTCGATTTCTAAGATAATTGAAATTGACAGCTTTGATTTCTTCTTGGAAATCCCTTTAATATATTAACAGCAGCGTTTTTATCTACTTAACTTCATATGTTAAGATTTACAATGCATTAATCCATTCGTGATGAAAAAGAGTGGCTGAAAATTTAAAATATCAGCGGAACAACATATCCCCTAACAAATGAGATATTTGAACTTATGATTCAATCGATGACAGGATATGGAAGGGCAGAGCTTGCAAAGAATGGCAAGATGATAAAAGCGGAAATTCGCTCACTCAATAGTAAGTTTCTGGATCTTAATTTACGTTTGCCATTCTCATTGAAAGATAAGGAGATAGAAGTGCGCAACCTTCTTACTGTAAAGCTGCAACGGGGTAAAGTAGATGTATCCATCACCATTGAAAACGGTATTGCAGAAAGAGATATTTCTCTTAATATGGATCTGGTGATTAAGTATTACCAGGAACTGAAGTCGCTCGCGCAGGACCTTGGTGCAGAAAATCATAATCTGCTTGCCATTGTAATGCAGATGCCGGAAGTAAGAGCCGCGAAAAAACCAGAGATATTAGATGAGGAGTGGATACCTATTCTTGAGGTGTTGCAGACAGCAATATCGGATTTATCAGGCTTCAGAGAAAAAGAGGGTGCCGGTCTTGAACAAATTTTTCGAGAAAACATAAATCTCATTCTTGGCCTTCTCAATGAATCTGAAACATTTGAGAATGAAAGGATGGAACTCATCAAATTGAAGTTACGAAATCAATTGCTTGACTTAGTCTCATCGGAAGAATATGACCGCAACCGCTTTGAGCAGGAACTAATCTATTACCTGGAGCGGATGGATTTTACCGAAGAAAAAGTGCGTCTTAGAAGCCATTGCGACTATTTTTTAAAGGTGGCTTCAGAGTCAGATTCCAATGGAAGGAAACTGAGTTTCATCTCACAGGAAATAGGACGTGAGATCAATACATTGGGTTCTAAGGCGAATCATGCGGGAATTCAAAAGCTTGTTGTACAGATGAAAGATGAACTTGAGAAAATAAAGGAACAGTTACTTAATGTATTGTAACATTCACTTTAAATTTATGCCTTCGTGTTGTGTCTATTTCCAAATTAAATTTAATTTAATTAATAGGATTTATCTTTAAATTCTGATTAAGAAATTTGCTTGAAGACCATTGCCTTAATATCCTCGCTGCTTCTCACCCTCTTCTATACAGCAGGGTATTTTCTCGTTTTTTCTATTAGCCGGCAGGATATTAAAAAGGAGATGAAGGAACAGATCTTTACGGCTACGCTGTCAGCTCAATATAAATTTTTTTCTTTTTCTTCGAATGAATTTGAAAGCATGAAGGTGGAAGAGGACGAATTTATTTATGAAGGAAAAATGTACGATATCGTAAAAGCAGTAAGTCGCGGAGCTATTGTAACGGTTTCCTGCATATATGATAGAAAAGAAACCAATATCATCGCCATATTAGGCGATTTCCTTTCGCAAGGCACTCACTCAGAGCGAACACCGTACCCGGGCAACACAATCACACTACTGAAATTTTTACAAACGGTTTTTATAGTCCCTTCCATGCATATAGCATTTTCTCCTCCTATAAATATGAACCCTTCTCGTTATCCCATCTATATTTATAAATCGCCCTCTTTATATCTATTAGATTCTCCTCCTGAATCCAGATTCGTTTAAATAATACAGAGCTATTTTTTTTAATGCTATCTCCATTACAGGTGATAGAACTCTTCTTTGATTGTCTGCCTTGCAGATGATCTTTCCTTGATTTAATAATTTTTCGATGAAACGATATTTCATTTTGCTATTCATCATCCCAATAATTTGTTCTAATGCAAGTGCCCAGACAACTGCATCCGACTCTACCCTTTCCGACCGCGTGATTGACATTGACGAAGTGGTGGTATCGGCCAACAAAGTGCCCGAAGCAAAAAAAGATGTGGCGCAACAAGTAGAATCAGTATCTGCCAAACAGATTCAGCAGTCAAATCCACAAACGGCCGCAGACATGCTTGCAAATACAGGCCAGGTGTCAGTTCAGAAATCTCAGCAAGGAGGGGGAAGCCCCGTCATCCGTGGGTTTGAAGCCAGCAGGGTATTGCTGATGATAGATAATGTGCGACTTAATAACATCATCTATCGTGCAGGCCATCTTCAAAATGTCATCTCTATGGATCCATCCATCCTCGACAGAACGGAGATACTCTTTGGTCCCTCTTCCACTGTTTATGGAAGTGATGCCCTTGGAGGCGTGATTCACCTGCATACAAAAAACCCCATCCTCAGCAATGTCGGCGGTGGTATAAAGGCGCATGGGAATGCTTTTGTTCGATATGCTTCTGCGAACAATGAAAAGACCGGGCATATTGATTTTAGTATTGGTGGTGGAAAAGTGGGTTCACTAACCTCTGTTACTTATTCCGACTTTGATGATCTGCGCCAGGGTGAAAATTTGAATAGCATTGCAGACAGCCTGTGGCTCCGGCCATACTATGCGGAGAAGCTCAACGGACAAGATTCCTTGGTAAAAAATGATGACATCTATAAACAGCTTTTTTCAGGTTATTCTCAATACGATATTCTACAAAAGTTTCTTTACAGGCAAAATGATCATGTAAAACATGTAATAAATCTGCAACTGTCTAATTCTTCCCCTGTGCCAAGGTATGATCGCCTTACCGACCCGGATGATGACACAGGATTAAGATTCGGAGAATGGTACTATGGAGCGCAATTGCGAACATTCGCTTCATACGAATTAAACCTTGAGGAGATTGATGGTTTCTTTAATTCGTACAGTGTAGGCGCGAACTATCAATTTATTGAAGAAAGCCGTTATGACAGACGTTTTGATCAGACGGGATTGCGGCACAGAGTTGAGCAGGTAAGTGTTGCCGGCTTCAGTTTAGATTCACGAAAGAAGAGCGAGCGAAATGATTTCCGTACAGGACTGGAAGGTCAGTTCAATTCTCTGCTTTCTACTGCTGAAGAAGAAAACATTGAAACCGGTGAGATCTCACCCCTTAACACTCGCTATCCGGATGGCGATAATACAATGAACAACATCGGGTTTTATATAACCGATACGTGGAAGTTTGCTGAGCATTGGGTACTGAGTGGTGGATTGCGATTGGAATACATCACACTTCACTCTACCTTCATCAGTAAAGAATTTTTCGATTTTCCCTATGAAAAAATCGATCAAACACACTTACCACTAAGCGGATCCCTTGGCATAATCTGGAACAGTAACAACGATTTGCGCATCTCATTGCTTGGCTCAACTGGATTCCGTGCACCCAATGTTGATGACCTGGCAAAAATTTTTGATTCCGAAGCGGGAAGTGTGATAGTTCCCAACTCCGATCTGAAACCAGAGAAAACCTACAACGCAGACCTCAGCATTACTAAAGTGTTTAACAATAAAATAAAAATTGAGGCCGTAGCATTTGGAACCATCTTCCGCGATGCCATCGTAACTGATGCATTTAATTTCAATGGACAGGATTCTATCATCTACAATGGCGAACTAAGTACCGTACTCGCTAATCAAAATAAGCAGAGAGCATATCTATATGGTACGAATGCAAATGTTCTCATTGACATGAACGATGCATTCTCCATAACCAGCACAATTACTTATACCCAGGGGAAAGTAGTGACGGATAAGGTAAATGCTCCACTCGATCACATACCGCCACTGCTGGGAAAAACCTCATTCATTTTCCGGCATCAGAATTTTCGTTCAGAATTATTTGCAAATTATAATGGATGGAAACGCATTGAAGATTACAACGCAAACGGCGAAGACAATGAACAATATGCAACACCGGAGGGCATGCCTTCCTGGTGGACATTGAATTTGCGACTACAATACCAGATCAATAAATATATTTTGGTACAAGCAGCTTGTGAGAATATCCTTGATCTGAATTATCGGGTTTTTGCTTCCGGTATCAGCGCACCAGGGAGAAATTTTCTTGTGACACTGCGAGCGGGTTTTTGAGTATTTAATTCTATAGTCCCGGAGAAAATATTTCCTTTCGGATTTTTTTATATATAATCATAAAAAGCAAACAGGATATAATCTTCTAATCTTTTCTTGCTACAAAAATATAATCTTCACATAGTCCTAATCGTCTAATTTCTGCCTCAGTAAATTTCTCTGAATACTTAATTGCCGTTACTTTCAAGCCGCAGCTTTTTAATCGGTCAATAATATCCATGCTATAGTACCTAACATGGTCCCATTGCCCAAAATGCCTTGTTCTCTCTTCCGGACTGACAATATTAAAATCTTCATATGTATTGGTTAAGCTAAGATCAATAGGTACCATAATAAATACGTAGCCGTTTTTCTTTAATACTCTGAACATTTCCGTCATGGCTTTTAAATCGTCGGGAATATGCTCTAAAATATGATTGCAAATGATGTAATCAAAACTATCATTTACCAGATTTAATGCTGTTAAATCCAATTGATGAACACCGCGTTGCACCCCATACCCTTTTTCAAATTTGTCACCGGGATAGTAATTTATATTGGGCATTTCTCGGAGGCGTTGAAACAAACAATATTCAGGGGCAACATGTAAAAGATCGTTCTGTTTATTAAATAATTCTGTTTCATTCTTTAAATACAACCAAAGCAACCGGTGTCTTGATTTGGCTCCCAAAATCGGACTAACGTTGTCATTTTTTATCTGTATGAAAAAATAGTATTCACGCTCACTCAAGGGACAATAGACTTTGCTGGTCGGCAATTTTCCGGTGAGGGTTTTAAAAAGGATTTTCTGCAAATACAATCTCCTCCAGTTCCACTTTCGGAGGATAATTCTTATCGAATAAGGAAATATTGATTTGGCCAGATTTAGAATCCATCTATTCATATTAAAATAATTTCATCACAAAAAGGTTTTTTTATTGCTTTTTTAATCATCATGTAAGGAGGAGGCCGTGAAAGGATGGAAGTAAAGAATAAAATTGCAATCAAAGAAAAAAATAACACCCTTAATCTCAAACCTCATGAGGCTTTTGTTTTTTCTCTATCATTTACAAAAATTTCATCCCCCGAAACATTCCCTTAAAAAAACTCTTCAGGGTTGTGCACCACTTCGGGGTATTTCGAAATAACTTTGCTTCGTGCCTTTCCAGCTTACATCACATTATCATCCTACGGGCGATCAGCCCGAAGCCATTCAGCAACTTGTAGAGGGCGTTCGGCGTGGTGATAAGCAACAGGTACTATTGGGTGTAACCGGTTCAGGGAAAACGTTCACGATTGCGAATGTGATTCAGCAGATACAAAGACCCACCTTGGTGCTGAGTCATAACAAAACTCTTGTAGCGCAGCTCTATGGCGAGTTCAAGAATTTCTTCCCGGATAATGCAGTCGAATATTTTGTCTCTTATTATGACTATTATCAGCCAGAAGCTTACCTGCCCGTTTCAAATACCTACATCGAAAAAGATCTTTCCATTAATGCGGAAGTAGAAAAGTTGCGTCTTAGAACAACGTCATCGCTAATGAGCGGAAGAAATGACATTGTAGTAGTTGCTTCGGTTTCATGTATTTATGGTATTGGAAATCCTACCGAGTACACACGCGGCATTATAAGGCTTCAGGTGGGTGAGACCCGGAGCAGAAACAGTCTTTTATACCAATTGGTTGACAGTCTTTACTCCCGCGCTGATGCTGAGATGAAAGGAGGAAAATTTCGCGTGACGGGTGATACCGTGGATGTGTTTCTTCCCTATGCCGACTACGGATACCGCATTACATTCTTTGGGGACATCATTGAAGATATTGAAACCATTGAGATGGAAACAAGCCGGAAAATTGGAAAGATGGAAACTGCCGCAATCTTTCCGGCCAACATGTACATAACACCGAAAGATCAGTTCAACAGCATCATGAATCAGATACAGGATGACATGAACCTGCAGGTGAATTACTTTACTGATCTGGCAAAGTATGTAGAAGCCACCCGGCTCAAAGAACGTGTGACATTTGATCTTGAGATGATGAAAGAGCTCGGCTACTGCTCCGGTATTGAAAACTATTCACGCTATCTCGACCACAGACTTCCTGGCGAGAGACCATTTTGCCTGATTGATTATTTCCCGAAGGATTTCCTTCTCGTAGTTGATGAAAGCCATGTTACCATTCCGCAGGTGCATGGAATGTATGGAGGCGATCGTTCACGAAAGCAGAACCTGGTAGAATATGGGTTCCGTCTGCCTTCTGCATTGGATAACCGGCCACTGAATTATTATGAATTCGAATCTATGATTCACCAGGTGATCTATGTAAGTGCTACACCGGGAGAATATGAGATGGAACAGACAGAGGGAATGCTGGTAGAGCAGGTCGTGCGGCCTACAGGCTTGCTCGACCCCGTGATTGAAGTGAGGCCAAGCATTAATCAGGTTGATGACTTGCTGGAGATGATTGACGAAAGGGTGAAGAAGAAGGACCGAGTGCTTGTAACAACACTCACAAAACGGATGGCCGAAGAGCTTTCAAAATATATGACTCGCCTTGGCATTCGTTGCCGTTACATCCATTCGGAGGTAGAAACTCTCGAACGCGTGGAAATACTCCGCGACCTGAGGCTCGGAGTTTTTGATGTGCTGATAGGTGTAAACTTGTTGCGTGAGGGATTAGATCTGCCTGAGGTATCGCTCGTCGCCATAATGGATGCAGACAAAGAGGGTTTTTTGCGCAATGCCCGATCACTCACTCAGATTGCCGGACGGGCTGCAAGAAACGTGGATGGCCTCGTTATTATGTATGCCGATCAGGTTACTGATTCTATGCAAAAAACCATTGATGAAACAAACCGTAGGAGAGAAAAGCAATTAAAATACAACGAAGACCACGGCATAACGCCTAAGACAATTCTAAGAACAAAAGAACAGATACTGCAGCAGAGTGCAGTGCTTCAAATTAAGCCTGTAGAGTCAGGTGCTTACGTTGAATCAGAAGAGGTGTCGCTGGTAGCGGATCCGGTTTTAGAATATATGACCAGGCCGCAGTTGGAAAAAGTGATTCAAACCACGAAAAAGAAAATGGAGAAAGCTGCCAGGGAGTTAGACTTTCTTGAAGCCGCCCGCCTTAGAGATGAAATGTTTGCACTTCAGAAAGTGATGAAAGAAAAATTTGAGGTGAGCTCAGATGTGGCTTCATGATAATGAATTCACCTTTTCTTCAATAATCCGTATCCTATTGCTTTATAATTTTCTGAATGAGAGACCTGCTTTCAGCTTTTAGCTCAATAAAATATACTCCATCAGGCGTATCGGACATATCAAGGCTCAGGTCTGTTGACCCGGAGAGACGATCAAGAGATTGTTCCTGTAAGATTCTTCCAATCATATCTTTTACAGTAATTGATAATGGTTCTCCAGACAATCCCTCAATAGAGACATTTACGAATCCATTGGTAGGATTTGGAAAAACATTCAGCTTTAAATCACCCTCGAAAGCTGTGAGAACATCAGTGCTTGCATCAATTGTGAAATTTTGATCAGAGATATCGAAAAACACATTGCCGACAGACTGAACCATTACACGGGCATTATTGGTGAAAAGTGTTGAATCTAAGGGCAGGAAGATTGTTTCACTTCCGTCATTTGCCGTGTTTGATAGCAAGGTTACCGGATAGGTATAACCGCCATCCAATGAAAGCAAAATATGCACCTGCGAACAATTGATTGGAGCTGCATCCGTGGAGGAAACATCCCAGCTTACAGTATAGGGTGTTCCAATGCCCCAGGATTCTGATGCATTCGGATAGCTGACCTTAAAAGGCGTTGCAGTATTAATTACAGATAAGGTAACCATATTCTCGTCATATGTAAGTCCACCTCCATCTAACTGATTGTCGCGCACAATAAACCTGAAATTTAATGATCGTGCATAGGTGGGGAGTGTTTCACCGTTAGAAACGATACCTGTGACAATGCTGGAAAGTTTAGGGAAAAATCTGTAAGGAACGGAGTCCGGTTTGAAAGAACGGAAACTCGGCGCATTGCCTATGGGAGTATTCATGTTGCAGTCAGCGCCCTTATCCATTTCTTCCCACATATAAGAAAGTGAATCACCATCTGCATCAGAGCCTGATCCGGTTAGTTTAAAAAATGTTTTGAATGGAATGCTGTAGTCACTTCCCGCCTCTGCAACAGGAACTGTGTTTCCGGTCTCAACCATCACCGGGCATGTGGCCCCATCATAAAGTGTAGTGTAGTTCATGATTTCGTCGTAGCTCACCGAATGAAAGAATGGGTCGCTGTGTGGCTGCAGGTCATTAGGAGAGCATATGCCCGCATAGCTCATTATTGTGGAACCGCTTCCTGGCTCATAAGCTGTTGAAGCCGAGCGATTTCCTCCTCCGCATGCACCCGAAGTAGAGTTGAATGTATGATTTGCACCAAACTGGTGGCCCATCTCATGCGCTACGTAGTCAACATCAAAGGCATCGCCGACAGGATTTGGCAAACCCGTAACGCCCCAGGCTTTCTGGCTGTTGATGCATACCACGCCAAGACCTGCAATACCACCTCCGCCCGTACTAAACACATGACCGATGTCATAATTAGCCGAACCAATTACATCTTCAATGGCATTTTGATTTTCATCCAGCATCACGTAGCCATCAAAGTTTGTATAGGGATCGGAAGATGAGTTTAGATAAATAAGCTGGGTATCATTTTCAATGAGCTGCATACGTATGGCAAGCTCTGACTCAAAGATTCCTGAAATCCGGTTTATGGAAGTAACCATCCCTGAAAGAGCACCGCTGATCGTTCCACCTTTTGTCGCAGCGTATTCGCCAGTACAGGCAAGCGCCAGACGATATACTCTCAACTGCTCGCCTGAACTCCGGTATTCAACAGCAGGTGATTCTATGTTATCACGATATATATTCTCCTCATCCTTTAACAAGCAATCATAAGCATATTCACGCGGCAAATCTTTTTTGTCGTAAACTAAGTAATAACCATTGCTCTCATTGCTCACCGGATCAATAAACACATCTCCTCGTGGAGAGAGTACCATTGCATGAAAACCATGATTTGTTAAATCCAATCGAACGTGGGCACGCGGATCGGTAACGCCACGGCCACCATAGGTTTTTATGTTTGGATATCGGGCTGCAAGTCCCACGGCCATTACCGGGGATTCAAAGACTTCGAACTCCGCGAATGAGCCATCCGCCATTGGAAGAGAAAGAATAAGACTTGTGCTGCGGGCAAGATCTGTGAATTCGAGCGGAGCTTCTTTAAGAAAATCGCTCATTGCTTTCGTATTCAGTTCTACCGTTCTGAATTTCGCCGGCATAGAATACCGGGGGCCCTCCATTGTAACCACTTCAGAATTAGCATTATCCCAGAAACTTGAAGATTGAGCGAAGAGACAGGAAGTAAAAGAGACGACAAGTATGAAGGTTATAAGAGAACGGGCAAACGTATTTCGGTGGTGTAAAAAACTCATGGTTGGTTTGGTTGGTTGAAAAACTAAATTAGGTCGGTTTTGCTCAAACAACATCAGAGAGAAATAATTCCCTAATGAGGTAAATATTTAAATTAATGACTAACTGCTTCTGACTACGGAAAGTAGATTCAGGACATTTTATTACAATTAAGCCTTTATCTACGTTTGATTAAATTTACGAATTAAATAGATAAACCATACAAATTATGGAACCGCAACTGGAACAAATCCGGGAACAACAAAAAGAAACATGGAATAAATTTTCACCCGGCTGGAGAAAGTGGGATGATTTTACCATGGAATTTCTAAGACCAATGGGACAAGAAATCATTCAATCATTGAAATTAAAAGATTCAGATACAGTTCTTGATGTAGCCGCCGGGACCGGTGAGCCAGGACTAACGATAGCATCTATAGTTAAAAGCGGTAAAGTAGTTATCACTGACCTTGCAGAAGGTATGCTTGAGGTAGCGCGTGACAATGCTACCCAAAAACAAATTACAAACTACGAAACGGTTGCCTGCGATGTTTGCGAGCTACCCTTTGAAGATGAAACATTTGATGCTGTAAGCTGCCGCATGGGTTTTATGTTTTTCCCTGATATGCTTATGGCTGCAAAAGAAATGGTTCGGGTGCTTAAACCGGGTGGAGTAATTGCAGCATCTGTGTGGGGTGTGCCCGATAAAAATTTTTGGATTACTGCTACCATGAGCACTATCACTAAAAATATGCAATTACCTGCTCTACTACCTGGCGCTCCGGGTATGTTTCGTTGCGGTAATCCAGGATTCTTAGCAGATTTATTTAAGCAGGCAGGATTAAAAAATGTTTCTGAAAAAGAAATAACCGGCAGGGTGAATTACGGCAGCAATGATAAATACTGGAATTTTATGAACGACGTGGCAGCCCCAGTAGTGGCCGCTATGAATAAAGCTGATGATGCGACAAAATTTAAAATTAAAAAAGAGGTGTTTGAATTAGTAGACCAAAAATATCCCGATAAAAAGGCTGCTCTTGATTATGGTGCAGTAATAGTTTATGGTGAAAAATAATGAACCCGAAATCTAACAACATGCAACTTCTACGGTTGGGCTCGCCGCCGTTACAATTAAAGTGAGACAATCCATATTCGGAGATAAAAATTTAGATGATTTCTTATCTCAATACGATGAACAGGTTTACATCAATGTACTAAAATTGCGCGAAATTCTTTTCACAAATCTTCCCCGCATTATTGAACAAATAGATTTACCGGCAAGAATGATTGCATATTGCTATGGACAAAAATATGGTGATATGATTTGCACCATCATTCCATCTAAGAGAGGAGTTAAGCTTGGTTTTTATAAAGGTGTTGATTTACCTGACCCGGATAACTTACTTAAAGGAACAGGCAAAATTTCGCGCTACATAGAAATTAGGTCAGATAACCAGATCAATGTGATTGCTCTCAAACAATTACTGGAAAAAGCTTTGGCAGCATATAGAGAGCGAATAAAAAATAAAAAACAGAATTAAAATAAAGAGCTACGCTACGGACTTGCTGAAGTGACCTTATTAGGTACCAATTCAATTCGCGGAAATTGAATAAGTTTCGTAGTGATTTACTTTTTCCTCAAACTTCAGTAAAATGCCATCATCCTGAGGATAATATTTAGCTTTTTCATAATCTTCCCCTGCAAAACTTTTTATAGCCTGTATGTCAGACCATTCAGTAACTGTCCAGAAATGGCAAAAATCCTGCTCTTTGCTTTGCCATACTTTTACGGACAGGTTGCCTTTTGTAAGTATTCTTTTGTACCCTCGTTTAATAAAATATGGAGATATCTATCCGCGTTTTGAATGCTTGTTCTGCCGTCCCAAACCCTTGTAATCATAATTAAAAAGTTTATGTTCTGATTCGTATTGTTAAATATTCTTCGGTCAATTACAGATCTTTATAGACCCGATCCTTACAGTATATATAACCAATCATTACCGCCAATTTGTAAATATACCCAGCTTTCTCCTCTTAACTATTCTTAAACCACCTAAGAATAAGGCCCAGAGATATCTATCAAAAAAATAACCTAAAAATGAACAGCGAACCAATCATTATTGAACGAACCTTTAATGCACCCATAACAAAAGTTTGGAAGGCAATTACTGACAAAAGCGAAATGAGGAACTGGTATTTTGACCTTTCTGAATTTAAAGCAGAGGTAGGATTCAAATTTCAGTTTCTTGGAGGTGAGGATGGAGGAAAACAATACTTACACCTTTGTGAAATTACCGAAGTTATTGACGGTAAAAAACTTACCTACAGTTGGAAATATGACGGCTATCCGGGAAACTCTTTTGTAACCTTTGAGTTGCTGGAGCAAGGAGACAAAACCATCCTCAAATTAACTCATGAAGGAGTCGAATCATTTGCTACCGCGGGCCCTGATTTTACAAAAGAAAACTTTGTAGAGGGGTGGACTTATTTTGTACATAGTGCCCTAAAGAAGTATTTTGAAGAATCTAATTAACAAAACAGTATTGCAATAAATTCGACCGATAAAGTGTAGTGATTACATTTTATTGCAGCAAACAAATTTTAGATGAATTTGCCGTGATATAATCTGAGCCTTTGCGCCTTTTAGAAAAATACGATCCAGCACCCATTAGGTCACAAAAAAAAGCGCAACATAAATCTGCTGCGCTTTAATTTATAGAAAGTTTTAGATCTTACTTTTCACCTTTAGGTTTTTGCATTCCTTTCATTACATCTTCTTTTGTAAGTCCGGTGGTATTGGTGTCAGGATCGGCTGCATTTCCCTGTGCAGCGAATGTAAGCTTCTGCATGTATTCAGGATTTCCACCATTCATTTTCTCTTTAACAATTTCGCCATAAGCTTTACGTGCTTCCTCAACCGTTTTTTTACCGGTTACAATGTCGTTGGCAAGATTAAGGGCTAAAAGATTATTTCCCTCTTTATCACAACGGGCACACATTAAACCCTGAGTTCTGTCGAATGTTAGGCTACCATCAAATCTACCCAGATCACTCATTTTATTTGCAGGTACCTTATAGCTGATGCATTGTTCCAGCATATCAGTATGCTCAATTGGGAAACTATGCTTGGTTTCAGCTTTGTTCACATGGATCATTTTCCAATCTCCTTTATTCATCCATCCAAGAACTTCCTGTCCACTTGCGTCCGGTTTACCGTACTTCTCCATCATTTCTCTGGCTGCCATTTGTGATGCTTCAGGCCAGCTTTTCATATCAGGCATCATCATATCATGTTTGCCGCCCATGTCAGTAGTACTTTGAGCATTCAGCCTTGTGAAAAAGGAAACGGATGTCGCTAACATTAAAGTGAGCATAACAATTTTTGATTTCATAATTTTTTTGGTTTTTTAGGTTGATTTATATTTGATTTCACGAACTGCAAAGCATAAGCCATTTTCCGAAAATTTTTGTCATCATCGCAATAGAGTCAAAAGATCATTTAGGGGGATATGATGAGACAATTTTTATTATTTAAGGCTAATGACCTCGCACCTCCGTGAAATGCTGTACGAAAAATGGGAGTTGATCGGTTTTTTTAGCAAATTATTCTGCATGTGGAAAATCGATAAATACTTCCTGCCGGGTAAGCAGGTATGATGATATTTCCCTGCCACGGCACTCAAAGAGCTTTGGGGATGTAAGGAGGCGGGTGCATCAGAGATCTACCTGATGTCTGCCATCATGTTGGGAGATAGAATACTAACCAATTACCAGACCGTAGATGTTAATTCACTGATGAATAGTTTTACTCTCAGCGAATTGGCGAATACACAACCAAAAGGCATATCTACAAAGTAATAAAACTAAATTCTTTAATGAAAATAAATTCGCTTCCCGATTTATTAGAAATGCTTCCAGAGAATGAAAGAATAATTGTTGATGTATTAAGACAAATAATCATTGAAACCCTACCCATAAACTTCAAAGAGAAAATTTCTTACAGCGTTCCTTTCTTTTATGGTAGAAGAGGAATTTGCATTATCTGGCCCGCTACAATTCCAAGAGGAGGAATTAAAAAAGGTGTATTGTTAGGATTCTGGCATGGCAACAAGCTCAATGACTTTGATAACTACTTAATACACGGCAGCAACAAACAGATATTTTATAAAATATTCTATTCTCCTGAAGAGATAGATGAAAGGGCAATCCAGAGATTATTGAAGGAAGCTGTAAGGGTAGATCATCTTTCCGGAAAAAATAAAGTTAGACAATAATGAATGCTCACTCAGGAGGTATTTATTATCAAGTTAAAGATTAGATGAGAGCCATGACAGGATAAGCTCAATCAAA
>JACCZV010000112.1 GCA_013695775.1 Chitinophagales bacterium
ATTAGGAAAAAACAAAACCTATGCTCTTGATTTTGGCGTGGCTGGGGGATTAAAAACTAACCTGGCCACCAAAAGAAATGCGATTTATGACAGGTTTATATATATAATTTCGAACATACCAATACCAGACCCGATTGATACTATATATTCTTCCACAAATGAAAAAGGAGATGTTCTGACCCCCGGGTATATTTCAGCTGGATTGATTTTTAGCAAGCTGAACAACTATTCAATAGGAATAAATTACAAATATGCCTCGTGGAGTCAATACCGTTCTTTTGGTGCAACTGATTTAACCACCGACTCCTGGCTTCTGTCTGCTGGAGGGGAGGTTACTCCAAACAACAAAGCGTATGAGGATTATTGGAAGACAATTAGCTATCGCCTCGGTATTCAATATGGCATTAACTATATTCAGTTTAATGATAAAGAACTTAGGCAAACTGCCATAAGCATCGGAGCTGGATTTCCCCTGAGAAGAACATTTTCACAACTTTCTTTAGCTGGAGAATGGATAAACACCGGATCATTGAAAGATAATCCACTGGCGCTTTCGTTTTTCACCTTAACTGCAGGAGTTACATTAAATGATAGATGGTTTCAGAAACGCAAGTTTGAATAATATAGACATCCTCATTTAAATTCCCTTATATCTTTTAGATTTAAGCGAATGAATTCAATGCAGATAATTTATCTCTCTGTGATTTAGGTTATTTAAGTTTGTTTTGAGACATTTAATTTCCTTTATGTCACGCACATTACACGGTTATATCATGATTATAACCTTGCTTCTTATATTATCAGCGTGTGAAAATGATATGGAGGTGGTAAACAAGATTACCTCTAAAAAAGAAGTGTCGGCAGAAGCCGGTAAAGACATCGAGGTATTGTATAGCGATTTAGGTAAGGTAAAGGCCAAGCTGAATGCTCCTACCATGCTGCGTTTCCGTACTAAAGAACCATATACAGAATTGCCCGACGGATTGAAGATCGCTTTTTATAATGATGATCTGAAGGTTGAAAGTCAGCTTACCGCAGGATATGGAATATCTTATGATAAGACTGATAAGATGATCGCCCGGAATGATGTGGAGGCCATTAATATTTACGGCAACAAACTCAATACAGAGGAATTGGTCTGGAATCAAAAAACTCAAAAAATATCTTCGGATAAGTTTGTGAAGATCACAACCAAAGATGAAATCATTTTCGGAGATGGCTTTGAATCCAACCAGGATCTTACCAACTATAAAATAAAAAAAATACGCGGTACCATACGGCTAAAAGACAATCCAATCACTCCCTAATACAATAATTTAGATTTTGGGGCATTGCCACATATAAAGAAATTATAACGTAGGCTAGGTTTCCAAATTTTTTTTAGATTTCTGAAATATATTTTTATTTTTATTCTATACCAATCATTCCCTGAGTTACGCCTCATTCCCATTTGGAGATTACCCCTTAAAAACGTTATTTTGCACTCCTTCCAAATTAATCTTAAGCATGGCAATTATTGGTGTAATTAGAAACAGAATGGGTCCTATCATAGTAATAGTGATAGGGTTGGCATTGGCAGTCTTTGTACTGGAAACAGCATTAAACTCAAATTCATCCCTGTTGAAGGGAAATAAAGATATCGTGGGTGTTATTGATGGAGAAAAGATTCACTACCGTGATTTTACAAATCAGGTTGATGAAACAGTGAGCACCTATAAGCTGCAGACGAACCAATCAAACGTTGATGATAACACAACATATTCTCTTCGTGACCAAACCTGGAATCAACTTATCACGGATCAGATAAATGGGTCTGAATATCGCAAGTTAGGATTAACCGTTTCTTCAGATGAATTAAAGGATATGTTTCTTGGAAATAATCCGGTGCCAGAAATTAAACAAGCTTTCACAAATCCTCAGAATGGAATTTTTGATCCGATGGCTGTAAAGAATTACATCGAAAATCTGGATCAATCTGCCGAAGGAGAACAACCCGGCGAAAGACGTGCCCGCTGGGTTGCTTTTGAAAAAGCTCAAAAGCAGAATCGCCTTCTGACCAAATATCAAAACCTGATTGCAAAGGCCATGTATGTTCCTAAATGGCAGGCAGAAATGGATTATAATGAGAAAAATACCAGGGCCTCCATACAATATGTAATGATACCCTATACAAC
>JACCZV010000118.1 GCA_013695775.1 Chitinophagales bacterium
AATCGGTGACCCACTGGTGAAATCAATTCCACAGTAATAATTAAAGTACCAGATGGCGGTATGATTCAAAACGGATTGCGCAGTTGCACCAAAGACTGCAGGAAACACTAAAAGAAAAAGAAAATAAATTTTTGTCATACTATTTAATTTAAAATAATAGATTGATTAAATGTGAACTCACTCATTTCAATGCGGAGGAGGTAGAAGCCATACGGTTTATCGGTTAAATGAATTTCCTTTTTAAATTTCTCACCAGATATTCTTTCTGAAACAGTATAGACCTCCTTACCAATTGCATTTAGTAGCTTGATTGTAATTTCTTTTTCTGCAATACTATTCATCATTTCAACGGTAAAGCTTCCATTCGATGGGTTGGGGTAGATTGAAAGGTGAGCATTAGGAAAAAAGTTTTCCATTCCTGTAAACACAACATCAATAGTTGCAGAATTTGTGCAGCCATTTGAATCTGTAATAATAACGGTATAGAGTCCACTTTGGGTAGCTTCATAAGTTTGATTAGTAGCACCGCTAACATCCACTAAATTCAATTGCCATTGATAAGAATCTGCCGGACTTGCAGTGAGCGTATTTCCGTTTTGAGTAATGATAGGAAAAGGCGGAGTAGTGTAAACCGTAATATAATCTGGAAGAAGAAGCGTATCGCTTCCATTAGCGTTTAAAGTGATTAACGTTACGTCAAAACTTCCCGGTGTGTCATAACAGATACCGGTTGGGTTTTGATCTGTAGAAGCAGATGGGCTTGCTCCCTCAAAAATCCATTGCCATGAGGTTGGATTACTTGCTGATGAATCATAAAAGTCAATGCAGAATTTCTGACACACTGAGCTGTCAGAGGCGGCAATTGCCAAAGGGGGTATTACGTTTTCATTGAAGTAAGCGGGCACACAGTTAGGCAAACCCAATTCGCAGGTTCCCGTGAAGCTTACTCCGTCATCAATGTAATTACATCCTGCCCCTAATGAGTTAGGATTGTTTATTACACCTATCCACGATGTTCCATATCTCGCCAGATAGATTTTTCCATCAGGAGCTAATTGAAGGGCTCCGCAAAAGTCGGTATTAGGAAAAGCAATGAGGGTTGTAGAATTAATAATATCAGTTGATGAGCCTGCTGTCAGGTCTACCTGGTAAAGCTCAGAGTCGCCACCGTATTTATCCATGTATAAGATTTTACTATCCGGAGAAAATTCCACTCCATATGTCCATTCGTAAATTCCGGGAAAGGTTATCGGATTTGAGTAGATGCCGGTGCTGTTGTCGAAATCCATTATTTCAATATTATTCATATATTGAATAGCAGAAGCTACCTTGCTTCCATCGGGAGAAGCTTTCATATAGCCGATATAATCAGTCCAAAAAGAACCAATGTTGGAAATTATCGGAGCCGGGTTAACACCTGCCGAAGTAAGCAGGTAGGCATAATAACCATCACTGTTATATTCATGAGAAAGAATCCAGAAGTCAGTACCATTGGAATGCTTAGCCGCGGTTACTTTTTCTGTCATAAAACCAATTAATGGTTCGTCTTTTAGAATCACTTCTCCCTCACCGATATTCAATGACATATCCACAATAGAATATCTCAAACCATTGCTGCCAGCGCTCTCCGTGGTAGTAAAAATAAAATAGATACTATCGCTACCAGGTTGTTGAACAATCAAAGCTGACTGCGTCGAAGAATAACCTCCATCCAGATTATTTCCGTTGATCATTACATTGTGATTTTTATTCCAGACAGTTATGCCATCAGTATAAAATAACAAGCTGCCTGCAGTATCGCAGATGCTGGCTGTGCCCTCAATAGTAAAAGTATTACCTCCATTAATTCCTTCGGGAGTTCCACTGTTAAAATCAACACCGGCACCATATCCAAAGTACCATATATTCGTTTCGTTCTGCGCGAAGGAAATGTTTATTAACCCAGGGACGAATAAAAGCAGTAGTAATTTTTTCATAATAGGGTAGCAGTGAGGTATGTATAGTTATTGATGATTTTTTATTTTTTCCAATATATTCATTTTTACTCCGAGATGAGTAGAAAACCAGTAATCATTTCAAAATAATACTAATGCAGGAGTGGGGAAATGCATTGGCATATCACTTTTTAGCTTCCCCTTAAGAAATATTCTCAAGCATATCCTTAGTCATTGCATCAAGATCATATTGCGGTTTCCAGCTCCAATGTTCTTGTGCCACGGAATCATCAATGCTCTCTGGCCAGCTTTCTGCGATCTTTTGTCTAAAGTCAGGAGCATAGTCAATGGTAAAGTCCGGAATGCATTTTTTTATGGATGCAGCTTGTTCTTCAGGCGTGAAGGAGATCGCCGAAATGTTATATGATGAACGCACCTTTATTTTTTCTGAAGCTGCTTCCATCAGCTCGATCGTGCCACGGATGGCATCAGGCATGTACATCATGGGAAGGCGGGTATGGTTTTCAAGAAAACATGAATAGAAACTCTTTTTCTTCGCTTCAAAATATATGTCAATTGCATAATCTGTGGTGCCACCGCCACCGGGGGTTTTATAGCTGATTAAGCCAGGATATCTTACACTGCGCACATCGAGATTCCTTTTCTGAAAATAATAATCGCACCATCGTTCGCCTGCCTGTTTACTTATTCCATAGATAGTATTAGGTTCCGTCACTGTCCATTGAGGTGTATTCTGGCGTGGAGTAGTGGGACCAAACACCGCGATAGTACTTGGCCAAAACAATTTTTTTACACCATTATCGATGCAACCATCTAGCACATTTCGCAACCCCTTCATATTTACACGCCACGCAAGCTCAGGATTTTTTTCACCTGTAGCTGAGAGTATCGCGGCAAGGTGGTAGATCTGTGTAACCTGATGTTTCTTAATCACTTCATACAAGCTGACTTTATTCAATACATCCAGTCTGAGAAACAATCCTGATGCCTTTACCTCCTCACTAGGCTCCTTCAAATCGGCCGCAATTACATTGTTGTAAATTTTCCTTAGGGCCATTGTCAGCTCTGAGCCAATCTGTCCGCATGCGCCAATAATCAGTATTGTATCTGTTGCCATCGTAAATTAATGAGGGTTCGACAAATGTAAAATTTTGAAAACTTCTACTTGCCAGTCAGATCATGAATGAGAAAGGAAACACCTTCAAACGTCTGCCGCAGTGAGTTGGCTTCAATGATACTTTCTCTTCCCTCGATGCAGTTTTTTTCTATTTTTACGCGCCTCATATATCTGTTGCATGAAAGAAAAAAAAAGTGAAAAAGTTGCCGCACAAAAAGTGATGGTTCAGAAGAATATCGTAATAGAGAAACCTCAGGCCAATACTTTTCAACTGTTATTGCCTCACCTGGTTGCGCTTGGAATATTTGCTCTAACAACAGTTTTGTATTTCTCACCCATGCTCCTTGATAACAAAGTCATTAACCAGAATGACATCATACAGTGGAAGGGCATGTCGAAGGAAGTAATAGATTACCACAACGCGACAGGAGAAAATACCTTATGGACCAATTCAATGTTTGGTGGCATGCCAGCGTTCCAGATTTCTCTTATGTATGAAGGAAATTTACTTCAATATATTGATAAGATTTTAGGCCTTGGCTTTCCTCATCCCTCACAGCTTTTGCTGATCGCTTTCGTCTGCTATTATGTTTTACTTACTGTTCTGAGGTTGAATCCATGGCTCGCCATTGGAGGCGCCCTGGCGTTTGGCCTCAGCTCATATAATCTTATTCTTTTGGAAGCCGGCCATACCTCTAAGCTTCATGCAATTGGTTTGATGCCACTTACTGTTGCTGGAATATGGCTGCTTCGTGAAGGAAAATATTCATGGGGCGCTGTGCTCACTGCTATGGGTTTGTCTCTTCAGATTTTAGCAAATCACCTGCAGGTCACATTCTATCTTTTCCTGCTAATTGTTATATATGCTATTGTGGAATTGATATACGCGGTCAGGGAGAAGAATTATAGAAATTTATTATTCTCCGGTGCAATCGCTGTTGTCTGTGCGCTCTTTGCCGTTATTTCAAACGCCTCCCTCTTGTGGTCTACACTTGATTACACCCCTTCTACGATTCGGGGTCCCTCGGAGCTCACCTCCAATCAACAATCAGCGGGCGGCTTAGATAAGGACTATGCAATGACGTGGAGCTATGGAAAACTAGAAACACTCACCTTGCTCATTCCGAATGCATATGGCGGGTCAAGTCAGGCACGAGTTGGCCAACAATCAAATTATGGGGAGCTGCTGAAGCAATACAATGTGCCTTCCGGACAAATGAACAATTATCTTAACAATGCCCCGATGTATTGGGGAGATCCGCCTTTCACGTCAGGGCCAGTATATGCTGGCGCGTTTATATGCTTTCTTTTTCTTTTTGGTATGTTGGTGATACGTGAACGATGGAAATGGTGGTTGCTATCGGTATCGGTGCTTGCCATTTTTTTAGCATGGGGCAAAAATCTAATGTGGTTTTCAGACTTGTTTTTCTATTATTTCCCAGGTTATAATAAATTCCGCACGGTTGCAATGAGCCTGGTTATACTGCAAGTGACATTCCCGTTTATGGGGTTTATGCTGCTTTCAAAAATCATAAAAGGCGAATACGATAAAGATTACCTTATTTCTAAATTAAAATTAAGTGTTTATATCCTTGGGGGATTATGCCTCTTGTTTGCCATAGCAGGGTCTGTTTTCCTGAGTTTTAAAGGCATTAATGATCAGAAGATACAAAAAGAGATTATTGACGCGGTAATTGCCGATAGAAAAGTATTGCTGCGAATGGATGCATTGCGTTCTCTGGTAATCATTTTAACAGGCGCAGCTCTTATATGGGCATTATTAAAAGAAAAAATAAATCGTAAACTATTTATTGGAGCGACTGCTCTTTTAATATTCATCGACCTGTTTACTGTGGGCAAGAGGTATCTTAACGAAGATAATTTCATCTCAAAATCAGACTACAATAGAAATTTTGAACCCACCGCTACAGACCAATTGATTCTGAAAGAAACATCGAAGAATTATCGGGTATTTAATCTTACCAGAGATCCCTTTACTGACTCCCGCACCTCTTATTTCCACAAGTCTCTCGGCGGATACCATGCAGCAAAGCTGCGGCGCTACCAGGAAATTATTGAGCACCAGCTTACAAAAAGTGATACGACAAACCCATCCGGTTTTCCATTCAATAAATCTGTTGTGGACATGTTAAACACAAAGTATATAATCTACAAAACAGGTGAACAAGAGCAGGTTTTTCCCAATACTGAAGCGCTTGACAATGCGTGGTTCGGTAAAAATGTGCAACTGGTTGACAATGCAGATGCAGAGATGCAGGCCTTAAACAGCTTCGATCCGGCAGCAACAGTAATTATTGATAAACGTTTCGCCCCGCAAATAAAAGGTTTCAGTGGGTCATATGATTCTTCTGCTACTATTGGTCTGCAAAGCTATGCTCCCAATCATTTAATATATAAATCAAAATCTTCCCATGAAGAGCTGGCTGTATTTTCTGAAATCTATTATCAACCTGGATGGGATGCTTTTATTGACGGGAAGAAAACTGAACATTTCCGGTGCAATTATATTCTTCGGGGAATGCGCGTTCCGGCCGGTGAGCACACGATAGAATTCAAATTTGAGCCGGCGTCATTTTATACCGGAGAAAAAATTGCCATGGCTGGCTCGGGAATTATACTGTTGCTTTTGCTTGGAGTAGCAGGAATGACTTTGAAGAACAGAAGGCAACTGGAAAGACTGAAAGATAAGGATGTAACTAAAGTCTCTGGAACATCTGCAGTGTCATGAAGTCTAATATTCAAAGTGGTCTCAGGAAAAAAATACGCTTTGCATTACTCATTACCATCATTGGACTTTTGTTCAGTGGACTTTCAGCATTTCCATTGCAGGCCGAATTGGATTTTGCATTGCAATTCAGCCATCTGCTGCCCACTTTCCTTGTGGACTGGTTTAATGAAGTAAAGGTTGCCATTACTGAGACAGCAGAAAAATATCCGCTAGTACTTTATGGTTACGACTGGCTGGGCTTTGCACATTTTCTTATTGCCTTTGCATTCATCGGCCCGCTGCGCGATCCCATAAAAAACCAATGGGTTGTAGAGTGGGGAATGATCTCATCAGCGCTAACCATTGCAATGTCTTTGGTAGTGGAACCCATGCGGAATATCCCTCTCTTCTGGTCTCTCATTGACGCTACTATTGGTGCCGGAGCATTTCTTATTCTATGGCTATGCAATCACTGGATCAATCAGCTACGGCGTTCTTCGAATAGGAGCTTTTATTCGTAATTTTTGAAATTTTTCTTAGAATACTTAGTTTTACCCAAAGCATTTTTCTTTTCACATAACATCCTGATTGATTATTGCTTCCTCAATTATACTGTTAGTTTTATACAAAATACAATAAACATTTTATAAATTCGCTAGGCTTAGACTAAACTTCTCAATCTTAACATGATGCAAAATATTATACTCTTCTATTTGGCCAATGTTCTATAGTACCTTCACGTATGCAGGAGGATGTAAGTTTTCTTACGCAGTGAATAGCGATACTCTTGTTTGCGAGGCGATGATATCAACGTTACGATTACGTTGGTGATTTCAGGTACAGATGTAGCATGCACCTGCCAGTTAAATGGCTCAAATTATCAGTGGTACCACAATGGAAATATAATAGCAGGAGCAACAGATTATATGTATTCTGCTAATGACACAGGTGAATATAGCCTGTCGTTTGATTATTCAGCTTGTCTATACGGCCTTGTTAACACTGATCCTATTGGAGTGCATTATAAAATCTGCACTGGAGTAGATCAATTATTAGATGGGAGTAATTTTTTAATTACACCCAATCCTGCAAGTGATATAATTAATGTGCACCGTACCAATAAAACATCTGCGCCTGCTGATTTTTGCCTTTACTCATCTGTTGGTTCTTTATTACAACAGATGAATTTGCCGGCAGGTAAAGAATTCACGGAAGTGAATATATCAACACTTAAACAGGGTCTTTACTTTGTGCTAATTGAAAGTAATGGCCAGCATTTTTCTCGCACATTTTCTAAACAATGATTATCATACAGATTGCTTCATTCCCGATGAAAAAATCAGGATTCAAAATTAGGAGAATTGCAGTAGGTTCTCATTAATTCAATCCCTCCTTATCCTCTCTCCTAATCTCTTCAACAAGAGATGGAGTAATGGCTACCCTTATCTGACTCATGATAAGGCTGTGAACGAGATGCACATCAGGTAACATTTCCAAGCCTGGCACATCTTCCTGGCTGAAATAAAATCCGCCAAGTAGCCAGGGATATAAAGGGTTGGAGGTTCCGAAAATGATAAACCCCGATCCATCTTTTTCACGGGTTATATCCATACGATCGATATTCTTTAAAGGCAGCGTTTTAATGGTTCTTTTTTTTCTGCTTTTTAGAATGATGATTCTCTTCGTCGTGATGCAATAAAAGGTTTGAGAACGTTTAGCAGCATCGGCAAAGAATCGTACAATACCCATATAAATTCCGCCTATTGCAAACAGAACCCCTAATATTCTAAAGCTGAATGAAGCTTCATAATAAAGCAACATATAATTCAGTATCAGCGCAAAGCCGATTACGATAATGCTCATTGGAATCAATATCATATCCGCATCTCTGAGCTGAACGCCTGATTTCGGCTGGCCTGACCAGAGAATTTGTTCTTCATCCTTCAGATATTCATGAAAAAGGATTGTACCGTTCATAACATCAACTTTCATTCAGGCGCTTTTCTATAGCCTAAGTATGAATTAAAAGTAACGTATTCATTACCAATTTAAGATTTAACCTTGAAATTGTAGGGATATCTCTATTTTACCCGTCCATTTCAATAAAATTTCCGAACTCAGATTAGTAGGTTTAATTAACCTCCGGTTCTAGTAGAGAAAATTATATATTAAATTAAAATTTTTGTTTTGTGCGATTTATAAACCGTGAAATCAGTTGGTTGTCATTTAATGAGCGTGTATTGCAGGAGGCTCAGGATACTACCGTTCCATTGTTGGAACGTCTTCGTTTTTTAGGAATTTTTTCATCAAATTTAGATGAATTCTTCAGGGTACGGGTAGCCACTCTTAAACGGATGGCATCGATGGGTAAAAGGGCAAAAAAAACCATTGGTGAATCTCCAAAAAAGATTCTTGCTCAAATTTTCGAACGCGTCATAACACTTCAGAATAAATTCAACTTCATATACCAACAGCTTGTACAGGAGTTGGAGCAAGAGAATATTTTTATTCTTAACGAATCAGATCTTACCCCTTCTCAGGGAGCTTTTGTAAGAAACTATTTTCACCATGAAGTAAGGGCCGTACTGGTGCCAATCATGGTAGATGCCATAGAGGAATTTCCTTACCTAAGAGATCATTCCATCTATTTAGCAGTTTTGCTCTCTGACAGTACAGGCAGTCAAAAGCCGAAATATTCACTGATTGAAATTCCTACTGACAATGTTTCACGGTTTCTTGTACTACCAAAAGAGGGCGAGAAAAACTTTGTAATGCTTCTCGATGATGTAATACGCTACTGCCTTGATGATGTCTTCTACATTTTTCCTCACGACACATTCAAAGCAAGCATGGTGAAGTTAACCCGCGATGCGGAACTTGATCTGCTCGAAGACTTTAATCAAAGCGTAATGGAGAAGATTGAAAAAGGAATCAAGCAAAGAAAAAAAGGAAAGCCTGTCCGCCTAATATATGATGCAGCAATAGATTCAGGGATGCTTGATTATTTCTTGAAACGCATGCACATGAAAAAGGGTGATGATAACCTGGTGGCTGGTGCACGATACCATAACTTTAAAGACTTCATGAATTTCCCTTCTCTGGGGAATACACATCTGTTGTATCCCCGGCAGGAACGTTTGCTGCATCCTGACTTAAAGCAGAATCAGAGCATATTACAGGTAATTAAAACAAAGGATGTGCTCCTTCATTTTCCTTACCACTCCTTTGATGCCTTTATTGATTTCCTTCGGGAATCGGCAATTGATCCGAAGGTGACAGAGATAAAAATTACCTTATACCGACTGGCAAAGAATTCTAAGGTGGCAAATGCATTAATCAATGCGGTGCGTAATGGTAAAAAGGTGCTCGTGGTGATGGAACTGCAGGCGAGATTCGATGAGGAGCACAACATTTTCTGGAGTGATCGAATGCGCGATGAAGGTGCTCAAGTGATCTTCGGCATCCAGGGTTTAAAAGTGCACAGCAAAGTATGCCTGATAACCAGGAGAGAGAAAGGAGAAATTTTTCAATATGCAAACATCTCAACAGGAAATTATAATGAGGCAACGTCAAAAATCTATGCCGATCATAGTTTATTCACTGCCGACAAGCAGATCACTGAAGAGTTGCAGCTCATGTTTGAATTCTTTTTAAATACTTACAAAGTACCGGACTATAAGCACCTGATGATGTCTCCAACTCATATGAGGAAACGACTTGAGAAGCTTATTGCCAGAGAAATTGAGCTTGCGGGAAAAGGTAAAACTGCGGGTATTGACATAAAGCTTAACAACGTAGCCGATCAGGACATGCTACAAAAGATAGCTGAGGCCGCAAAAGCCGGGGTGAAGGTGCGGATGATAATTCGTGGAACCTGCACCCTGGGCACAATATCAGATGAGGTGAGTGAAAACATTGAGATCATAAGCATCGTTGATAGATTTTTGGAGCATTCAAGATTATTGATCTTTAAAAACGATGGCGATAATCTGATATATCTTACATCTGCCGACTGGATGATACGTAACCTGAATAGTAGGGTGGAGATGGCTTTCCCAATATTTGACAAAGGAATTCAAAAAGAACTACGGGAATATTTTGATATTCAATTTCGTGATAATGTAAAAGCACGAATTATGGATGACGAACAGCAAAATAATTATAAAAAAAATCAGAATCCGCCCCTTCGCTCGCAGGAACAGATATATACCTATTTAAATGAAAAAATAGAAAGCAAAAGAAAGGCGCTAATAGCCCCTGACGGGGTTCCGGTGGCTGAACGAAATCTGAATAAATCTTCGAAATCTAATGTTTTGCAAAAACATTAAGTGTGCAGATTGGGATAATAAGATTCAGCTTATTCTACTATGAATTTACCATTCATCCGTTGCCAATGACCCGGGTATGTGCAAACAAATTGATAAATACCCACCGGAGGAGCGGCAAACACCATCTCTTCGGATTGGCCCGGCTCGAGCAACTTTGAAGTATAGAGTAAATTTGATTTATCCTCTGGGATAAAATCCTTGTCAGGGCCGGCGGTGTTTGACTCCATAGCAACGCTTTCAATAGTACCATTCTTCACCACAAAAAAATTATGTTTCATTGCAGCGTCTGTCGCTGTGTTTCTAAAATTGATCTTCACGGTAGTGCCATTTTTCACCCGTATCTCATTGGTAGAAAATGCCATTACGTCCATCGAATTTCCCTGTGCCTCAAGATTTAGCTCCATTACCGGTGCGGCAGGGTCAATGTTTTGCGGGTCATAAGTTTTTGCCGGCTCTTCGGAAATATAGACAGAAGTATCTTCTGCACCGTTTTGATTATCCGTTTTGTAATTGTTGTCGCATGATATGAATGAGAGACTGACAAAGAGCAATGTGCTAAAAAATACCGTTTTCATTTATCTGATGTTATAATAAACTAACAAGGCAATTACCTAAATGTTCAATACCCTCTTTTCCTAAAAGAGGGAACGCTTTTTGGTTTGTCAGCATTAAGAACCTTACCATGAGAAACTATATATCTAAAATTTTGCTTTTATGCCTTGTCTTTGGCGTTGAAATTACTGCTGCACAGACATTAACCTTTTGTAAGTCAGTGAGTAAAGACGGTGAGGCTCTTGGAGCGGCTCAGACGTTTACCGTTCCTAAGAATGGTGGAACAGTTGTGTTTCATCTTCAATACCCCTCATCAAAACCTGTGACTTCCACAAGCTTCGATATTTATAGAATAGAGGCTGGCAAAGAGATATTCAATTCTACAATAAAACAATCGGCCGAACCCTCTAAGAACTGGTTGTCGAAGGAGGTTATAATATATGAGTCCGGCGTCTATCGTGTTTATGTTTATGATCAGCAGGATCAGCTTGTGTTGAAATCAAAGTTCACTGTTAGAGTCGCTGCTAAGTAATTGTTTTTGATTAGAAGTTTTGATTTGTTCATTCAGAGCTCATTCATCTTCATATAATAGCTCGTTGAGGGCTTCCTGCAATTCCTGATAAGTTTTTGCGTCTATTCCTACGCTGCGCCTCAATCCTTCCTGGTAAGTATTTTCCGCTAAAAATTTCTCCCGGAGTCGTTCATATAATTTTCCCAAATGATAATATGTTCCAATATAATCAGGATCATTTTTCAGAATTTCCTCGAAATACAATTTACCTTTTTCATCGTCACCCCCCTTAATGTATTCCAAAGCAAGTGCATATTTGATGAAGCTGTCATTCGGACTTAACTGGAGAAACTTCATCAACTGATCAATCCTATTGTGGTTCATAAGGTTTATGGAATTTTTTTTTGGCTACCTTTGTGCGCTTTCGATGAAGTGATTTAGATGCTTCTCGGCTAAAACCAGACGAAGACGAAGATAAATATGAAGATATTGGTTTGCATCAGCAAGACGCCTGATACAACAACAAAGATTTTATTTACTGAAAACAATACAAAATTCAATAGTGATAAGGTACAGTTTATCATCAATCCATATGATGAATGGTATGCGTTGGTCAGGGCGATTGAGTTAAAGGAGAAATCGAATGCTCAGGTAACCATCATGAATGTAGGGAGAGCAGACAACGATTCAATAATCAGGAAGGCATTGGCCATCGGCGGAGACGATGCGGTGAGGATAGATGCTGAGGCGGATGATGCCTTTTTTGTAGCTGACCAGATAGCTCAATATTTGAAAACAGAACCTTACGATATTATTTTTCTGGGTAAAGAAACTATAGACTATAACGGATCACAGGTGGGTGGCATGGTAGCGGGGTTGTTGGATATTCCTTTCATCTCCCTTGCATCAAAACTTGATGTTGATGGAACCACTGCTACTCTTGAACGTGATATTCCTGGGGGAAAAGAAATTGTAACTGTTCAGACACCCTTTGTCGTTAGTGCCTCGAAGGGAATGGCTGAAGCAAGAATTCCAAATATGAGAGGCATCATGGCCGCAAGATCCAAGCCCTTGAAAGTATTGCCTGCCTTAGCTTCTGATAAGCTTACTTCAGTGAAGCAATATGCTTTGCCAAAAGAAAAAGCAGGTCCGAAAATGATTTCCTCTGACCATCCTGAAGAATTGGTAATGTTGCTGCACAATGAAGCCAGAGTAATTTGAGCAGCATAAATTCCATGCTAATTTATCTCTTCAGTACGGGACTTATTTTTTAAATAAAGATGAAATGAAACGCTATGAGTGTTCTTGTTTTTGTAGAAGCATCTGAGGGAAAATTTAAAAAGCCCGCGTTTGAAACTGTTACGTATGGTGCCAAAGTAGCTGCCATGCTTGGCGTCGAAACTCATGCGCTGTGCATTGATGAATTAGATGAAGCAGAGTTAAGATCACTGGGCGATTATGGTGCAAATAAGGTATGGTATGTTAAAGATGCACGGCTTAAAAATTTTGATCCCCTCGTAATAGCAAAGGTGATCATTCAGGCTGAAGCACAAACAAATTCAGACGTGCTGGTTTTAATTCAGAGTTATAATGGCAAAGCCATTGCACCAGTGTTGGCTGCTAAGCTTCGTGCAGGCCTTGTATCGGGCGCCCTTGACCTGCCCCAAATTGAAAACAACACTTTTCTTGTAAAAAAAAACGTGTATTCAGGGAAAGCTTTAGCGACTTATGAAATGCACTCAGCGAAAAAAATAATCTCACTGATGCCCAATTCTCTTATTCCCGAAAAAACTACGAATAATGCGGAAGTGGTTGAACTGAAACCGCAGATCGCTGACGCTGATTTTAAAGTTAAGGTGAAAGAAGTTATTAAAGCATCTGGCAGCATAACATTATCCGATGCAGAAATAGTGATATCTGGAGGAAGAGGTCTAAAGGGTCCGGAGAATTGGCCGATGTTGGAGGAGATGGCAAATATTCTCGGTGGAGCCACTGCATGCTCACGTCCCGTAGCCGATATTCATTGGCGTCCACATACCGAACATGTAGGCCAGACAGGAATAGCAATTAGACCGAATTTGTATATTGCCATTGGAATATCAGGGGCCATTCAACACCTTGCAGGAGTTAACGGGAGCAAAGTGATGGTAGTGATAAATAAAGATCCTGAAGCGCCATT
>JACCZV010000135.1 GCA_013695775.1 Chitinophagales bacterium
GATAGGAACAGTTGCAATGAAGGCGAGAGATTGATCCCCCTCCTCACCTGCTGCGGCACCAATGGCTGCAAAAATAGATGCATATAACATGTATCCGGCGAGGAAAAAAAAGAGGAATCCAACTGCGATGAGACCTAAAGGGAGCTTGTCGAGGTCTACGATAAAATTAGCCATTTCTGACATGTTTAGATCGCCCGACTTATTACTGACAGAGGATATATTCTCCAGTTGGCTGATATCCTCGGAATAAAATCCTTTCAAAACCGATAATATAAGACCAGATAAGATGATCCAGATAAGGAATTGTGTGAGGCCGACGAGTGCAATGCCTATAATTTTTCCCATCATTAGCTGAAAGGGTTTTACAGAAGATATGATTACTTCTGCTATACGGTTCGTTTTCTCTTCCATCACCCCTCGCATCACCATCATGCCATAGGTAAGCATAACGATATAGATCATAAATCCCATGATGTAACCGAGCACCATTGAAGTTCCGGCAGTACTTAGTGTTTGATCTGCCTGAACAATGTGCACCGGTGCATTTAGTTTCTCCATTATTTCAGGAGAAATGTTTGCTTCCTTCATTCGCTTCTGCCGCAGTAATTCATTCATTTGGTCGGCAATAGATTCCTGTGTCATCAACCCTAATTGCTCATTGCTGAAATATTCAACATTTCCGGGTTGATCAATTGTAAAATCCTGCGGAACTCTCAAAATGCCTGAGAACCCAGAGCCAGCATAATTTTTCTTTAATGAATCGTATGGCACATCTGCCGTGTTGATAGTTCCGAAAATTACATTCTGGCTGTTTTGCATCTGGCCGGAGAAGATGCCAGACTCATCATACAAGGCGATTTTTTCCTCTTCCACACTGTATTCCAAAAGAAACACAGGCAGCATAGTAATAAGGCCAATGCTCAGCGGTGCAAGAAGGGTGATGATGAGAAAGATTTTTTTTCTCACACGGGTAATATATTCGCGACGAATTATTAGCAGGATCTTATTCATTATTTTTTTCTTCTACCTGCTGAATAAATATCTCATTAAGGGAAGGAAGCAATTCCGTAAATGAAGAAATCTCAACATTGTCGTTTACGAGCTCACGCATTAGATCAGTAGAAGAAAAACGATCTTCGATTTTTACTATCAATTCGTGATCTGTCTTTCGTAATACCGGAAACCGGTCGGCAGAAAGGTTGGGCTCAAGACCATTGTAGTGTATGCTGAATTCATTTTTTTTGAATTGATGACGGATGTCTTTCACATTTCCATTCAAAATGATCTTTCCTTTATTGATAAGCACTATGCTTTCGCAGATCTCCTCTACCTGCTCCATGCGATGAGTTGAGAATATAATCGTGGATCCATTTTTCCGTAATTCTTCAATTTCATCCTGAATAAGATTTGAATTGATGGGATCTAACCCTGAGAAAGGCTCATCGAGGATAATGAGCTTCGGATTGTGTACGACGGTGGCAATAAACTGCACCTTCTGCGACATGCCTTTTGAGAGCTCCTCCACCTTTTTATTCCACCAGTCCCGGATATCGAATTTTTCCATCCATTCAAATACCTTTCGCTTTGCATCGCGTGCAGTCATTCCTTTAAGCTGTGCGAGGTAAACCAATTGCTCCCAAACCTTCATTTTTTTGTAAAGCCCCCGCTCCTCAGGCATGTATCCCATCTGCTCTGCATGGCGTTGGGACAACAGTTCACCATTAAATAAAATTTTTCCTTCATCAGCAGCAAGAATAGTGGTGATGATGCGGATAGTAGTGGTCTTACCTGCTCCATTAGGGCCAAGCATTCCAAAAATAGTTTGTGGTTTAACTTCAAAGCTCACCCGATCGAGTGCCCTCGTAGTCGCATAATGTTTCACCACTTCATCCAATATAAGAAAAGACATCAGGCGAGAGTAAAAAATGTATGCCGGAAATTATAATAGAGCATTTGCATAGAAGAATTCTTATCAAAAACAGATACGTTCAAAGGTAAATAAAATTGAAGGTGGAGGTAGGATAAAACAGAACACCATAAACTCCACTGCTGTAATTATTGCTTTCAGATAGTCGTGTTATAGCCGAGTTATTTTTGCACCGAGTGCATTTAACCGCATGTCAATCTTCTGGTATCCACGATCTATTTGATTGATGCTGTGTATTGTGCTTGTTCCTTCGGCACTCAATGCTGCAATAAGAAGGGCAACACCGGCCCGTATGTCGGGTGATGTCATAGAGACTCCCCTAAGCTGCTGCTGTCTGTTTAAACCAATTACTGCCGCTCGGTGCGGGTCGCAGAGGATGATCCTGGCACCCATGTCAATGAGCTTATCTACAAAAAATAATCTGCTTTCAAACATCTTCTGATGTATCAGCACCGTGCCTTTTGCCTGTGTTGCCACAACTAAGATCACACTCAACAGATCTGGTGTAAGGCCGGGCCAGGTAGCATCAGCAACGGTAAGGATGCTTCCGTCAATAAATGTCTGAATCTGATACGTCTCCTGTTCAGGAATGAAAATATCTTTTTCTCTAACATCCATCTCAATACCCAACCTTTGGAAGGTCTGAGGTATGAGCCCCAGATGCTCCGGCTGTGCATCTTTTATCAGCAGCTCTGATCTGGTCATTGCCGCCAATCCAATAAAAGAGCCTACCTCAATCATGTCGCTCAGCAAATAATGTGAACAGCCATGTAGTGCTTCTACCCCTGTAATATGGAGAAGGTTGCTTCCCACTCCTGATATTTTAGCACCCATGCCGATCAGCATTTTGCACAACTGCTGAATATATGGTTCACACGCGGCATTAAAAATGGTAGTAGAACCACAGGCAAGGCAAGCGGCCATGATCACATTCGCTGTTCCGGTTACAGAGGCCTCATCGAGCAATATATAGCCGCCTTTCAATTCGGTGGCATAAATGGTAAACGAATCGTCGTGTGCGTCGAAATTAAATTTCGCTCCCAACTTTTCGAATGCTAAAAAATGAGTGTCTAACCGCCTGCGGCCAATTTTATCACCACCCGGACGAGGGATATAAGCTTTCTTAAACCTTGCCAGCAGAGGACCGAGAATCATTATTGATCCGCGGAGCTTAGAGGCCTTTTCCGCATAATCTTTTGAATAGAGAAAGTCGAGGTTTACGTTATTTGCCCGAAAAGCATAGCTACTCTCATCAAGCTTTTTTACATCTACGCCCAAATAGGAAAGAAGACCTATTATCATATTCACATCGAGGATGTCCGGGATATTAGAGATTCTTACCTCATCATCTGTAAGCAGCGTAGCACAAAGAATCTGTAAAGCTTCATTCTTAGCTCCCTGTGGAACGATGATACCTTTTAATTTCGAACCACCTTCAATTTTAAATGCATCCATGCCTGGTGTAAAATAGAAGAATGAATTTACTGAACCGAATAATGATCAACGGGGGAAAGATAAAAACAAAAAAAACCCTTCCGAAGTTGAATGCAGGAAGGGCTTCCACAAATGAAAAAGGAATAATTTAAAAACTTTTCTTCCGCTTAACGAAGCGGTTGTTGTTTGGTAGTCCAGGAGTAAAGGGCCGGTTCTTTTTAAAATTATTCTTGTTGAAAGGTTTTCTTGGTGGCACATAACCCACTGCCCGCTGTGGTGCAGCAGCGACTGGGTTATCCAGAGTGATATTTTTATCGAGCGTGAGCAACCCGCCTGAGATCAATTCCAAATCCTGTCGAATGGATTCATCAGTGACTGCTTCTTTATTCCAGTTGGCATAAACGAGCTTCATATAGTTTGCTACAACAGGAGCGAGGCCATGTCGTTTATCCTCATCCATATCCTTTGCTTTAGACACCAGAGTTTCCAGGTTTTTACCATAGTGGCGGTACCGAATCTTGTGCTTTGGATACGGCAGGGGCTGATCAGATTTAACAACCGCATATTTCTTTTCCGGCAATGGATAGGGTGAATCCACATCAAGCTTAAAATCACTTATCATAATCAGGTGATCCCAAAGCTTATGCTTATACTCTTCAATGCTCTTGAACTGCGGGCTTGCCTGGCTCATCAAGTCAATAATAACTTTCGCTACAGCATTTCGTTGTTGCCGGTCCTCAATCTTTGCGGCTTCCCGTGCCATATTCTGTATAATGCGTCCATATTCGCTGATCATCAGCGTCGGTCGCTGGGTGTTGTACTGCATTCAGATAGTTTAGGAGATAGGCAAATGTAAGGTTTATTCTGGAAACTATTTTTTGAATTGCAAAGCAACGCTTAAGGTAATGCTTCGAAAGGTTAGAGACATTCTGTGGGGGAGTGGGAACAACACACAATTAAGGCGGTGAGCAGCTGCTTTCAGACTTGCGATATCAGTACAGGTGATGTCATACATTTATATCACAATCTATATTTATAAAAAAACTTCAAAGTACGCTTTACCACTGTGGGTTTAAATTCTATGCTTTTTATCATGGTCTGCGTTAACCAAAGCCCCATTTTTTAATACAGGAACAATAGTAGTAAGATCAGGGCGGAGGCAATACTTGATGTCATTTATAACACCCAAATGTGCAAGTCGCCGATAGTGAGACGATTGCTTCATGAAATGAAACATATTTCGTCGCGAATTTAGGTATAACTTTTCAGCGGCAAAAGCTGAGTCGGAATCTACAAGAAAGTATTCCTTAATGTGATGAATGATGGCGCCGGCAAATACAGTATCCTCAAGATTAAATTTGTTTCTCCATCCTGAACATAGAAGTAACGTATCTCTTCCTTCAGCAACAATCCATCGGGTAAGAGCCGTGAAGTTGAGAAATCCCCCAATTACAACCTGGTATGAATGCTCGGCCATTTTTATGGCACGTGTACCGTTGGTGGTGGTGAGTACAAGTGTTTTTCCTTTTACCACTCCATCCATAAATTCAAAGGGAGAATTGCCAAAATGAAATCCTTCTACCTTGCGTCCATTTCGTTCACCGGCCAATATATAGTTTTCTTTACCTGTAAATGCTAAACACTCCTCAATGGTATCAACCGGAATTACTTTATCAGCGCCCTGATCTAATGCAACACACATCGTAGTAGTTGCACGCAGCACATCAATTACCACTACAACTTTATCATCAATAGGATATAACGGTAAAAGCCCTGGGGTGATGCAAACTTCAAGCGTGGATTTATCTGGCAAAATCTTTCTTTGATAGAGGCCGAAAGGTAGATAGTTTTTCTTACCTGAAGGTCAGGTAATTTAATGAAATAATTATGAAGTAATCAGGGATTTGCTCTTAAAGAAAGGCATTTTTACCACTTTAGCTTCCAGTTTTTTGTCTCTTATATTAATAAAGATGGGAGTGTTTTCTTTCGCATGATCTATTGAAACATAGCCCATACCAATGGGTTTTTGTAAAGATGGCGACTGCGTTCCACTGGTTACTTCGCCGATCTTATTTCCCTTCTCATCCACGATCTCATGGCCATGTCGTGCTATTCCCTTATCTATCATTTCAAATCCAATAAGCTTTCGCGAAAGTCCTTTAGCCTTTTGGTATTCAAGGATGTTTTTGGCTGTAAAATCTTTTGAAAATTTTGTGATCCAGCCAAGCCCGGCTTCTAAAGGAGAGGTTGTCTCATCAATATCATTTCCATATAAACAAAAACCCATTTCCAGTCTTAAGGTATCCCTGGCACCCAAACCGCAGGGCATAATCCCATATTCTTTTCCAGCATCAAATATTTTATTCCAGATATCACCCGAATTTAGGTTTTCGAAATATATCTCAAACCCCCCTGCACCAGTATAGCCGGTATTCGACATCAGCACATTTTTTACACCTGCAAAAACACCTCGTTCGAAGTTATAGTAAGGTATCGCGGATAAATCAGTCTCCGTTAATTTTTGCAAGATCTTAATGGCATTGGGCCCTTGAATGGCTAGCAAACCGGCACGGTCACTGATGTTGTTCATCTCCACATCAAATTTGTTGCGACTCATGATCCAGTTCCAATCCTTTTCTATATTGGATGAATTGACAACAAGCATATATGAATTTTCCTGCAGCCGGTAAACCAGCAAATCATCTATGATGCCACCTATATCATTGGGTAAACAGGAATATTGAACATCTCCCACCTCCAGTTTAGAAGCATCATTTGAGGTTACAATTTGAACCAATTCGAGCGCGCGTGGACCTTTTAAAACAAATTCCCCCATGTGTGAGACATCAAAAACACCTGCGTTCTCGCGCACACACTGATGTTCAGCATTAATTCCCGAATAAGAAATGGGCATATTATATCCTGCAAACTCAGCCATTCTTGCACCGAGATTGACATGAG
>JACCZV010000144.1 GCA_013695775.1 Chitinophagales bacterium
GTATATTGATGAAAACGAACCAGAGTTTTTGGAAGTTGGAAGCGGTGATTTTTTGTTCATCTGAAATTGATTGTCCCAGATGCGAACTCTAATTCTGGATCAAAGTCTACTGCTGCCCAAGCCCCAGTGCCCACTTGCATTTCAGGCAATAAAAGGAAAACTACCCCTCTTTCGGATTTTGCCTGAATATCAGATTTTATTTTTCAGCTAAAAATATTAATGATTTTCAGATATTTTATCACTAATTCTAACCGTAACATTAAAATGTATTTTTAAATTACTTATTTCTAGCAGGGAATAATTAATTGATGGAGCCTGATAATTAGTTGATGTCAATTCTTCTGAGAGAGAAGAGGTTGGTTTTTTTTGTTTGTGGCAATAGAAGTTGATGTGTTGTTTGTCTGCTCGAAGGGAGAAGTGACCCAATGAATCATGGCGATACAAGCTAAAATATCAGATACGTTCGAACCGAAAAATTCAGGCACCTTCACATAACTATTCCACAAGAAATTCTATAAACAGAATCTTTGCAGCCTTCAGTGAGACATAAGATATTATTCGATGCAAACTTTCTCAATATGGTGGTACTGTCCAGACGAGATTTCAAGAAGATAATAGCCAGGCCTCAGATTGTTCACTGGCAGCTTAATCAATTCCTGGTTTTCCTCCACAGAAATATTAGCCACTACCTCTCCTAAAACATTCCTCAGCCACAATTGGGAGATCGGCTGATCGAATGTGTTGATCATAATAAAGTCATGCGCAGGATTTGGATAAATAGAAACAGTTAATGGATGGAAGTCCCGAGGAGTCAAGGCTGTTTTAGCAGGAAGTGTATTGAATCTGCCAATTGGGGTAAAACCTGATTGTTCATTTCCCTGACCATCACACCATGTTTCAATTCTCCAGTCATAGCTGGCCCCAGCAACAAGATTGGTTAATTGTAATACCTTCTTAGACCCTGGTACTATTTTTTCAGCCCAAACAGATTGGTTATGCCTTTTATATTCTACATGATATTCAACCGCATTTGCTACCGGCGACCACTTCAGCTTCGCTGAATGATCCGTTATACTATTCACTGTCATCTTACTTGGGGTAACGCGTGCGCAAGGCTCCCATTTATATTTATGACTGCGGTATGCAATTATATTATTTTGTGAAGAGAGTTTTAATTCCCAAACAATGTTTCCGTTCGGAGTAACCTCAGTCATGCTTGGGTTAGAAGTATTTCCTCTCCATCCCCAGTTGATGAATGTATTGCCATTGGCCAACCGTTGTGCACTGCCCATAGCAAAATAAAAGAGCTTGATACCAGGTGAGGTGCTCGGATGACTATACTCCCATACAAGGGTCGCTTTTTTATTTACCTCATTGAGGATATATTCTTTTGCCGAACTCTTAGGGGGCGAATGATAATTTCCATTGTCATAAAGAGTCACGTTGCCATTTGGCAAGCGACGGATGTCATGCTGATAAGTAAAAGGTTCGGGTTCGTTGATGAAGGTGAATTCATTCTTTACGCCTCCCATTCGCCAGATGAACTCTCCCGTATTGCGATTAATTTTTGTGATTTGATCAAGATGACGGTGCGATGCCATGATATGACCATCATCATCAATTTCTATTGAGTTGGTGTGAATATAATCTATATAAGAGTATGACAGGTTATGATGTAAAGCCTCCGTGACGGCAATATGATCAAAACTGCGCCATTCAAAAATAAGGTTATGCTGCGCATCGAATTCCTGAATTACGGTGCCAACCACTGATGCGTTGGGAGAATAATCAGGATCATATACAGTTAGATCAAGAATCTGAGTTTCATCAGCAATCATTAAGGCGTGACCATTTTCCAATAGCTGAAACTCATGTGGATTTACCTCATAGCCATTTGCAGGATAATATCTATCGATTACGTTAAAGTTTGAGTCAAGTACGTCATGACATAGTTTCTCTCCATTGTAAACCCCGAAGTATCCGTTCTTCTGCCTGAGAAAGTTAAACGGATCTTCAAGCTCACGCGAAAAAACTGAGTCACCATTGTTGGTGATCACATGAAAGCCGGTGAATTCGGTTGAAGTGATGCTACTGAATGCATCGAAGAAAATATCCCCGCCAGAAGGATTGCTGTTTTCAGTAATAGTAAACATACCCGTGATGTCACGTACATCTTCCGCAGAAGAAGAAGAATCAACAGGATAATTCAGCAGCTCCTGTTCCAGAAGAACATTTTTCAAGTTTCTAAAAGACTCCTGTTCCTGAGGGCTATACTCCCGATGTGTTTTGAAGCTAAATGAAAAATCTTTCAACACCCTTCCTCCTTTTGTAGCTATTCCTGCAGAAACCCCAACTGAAACCTCCTCGTCGTAACCAAAAGGAGTTGTTGGGAAAAGAAGAAGTGTTTTTCCATCTTCTGTCAACCGGAAGTTAAAATCATGTACCCCGGATTTTGTGCCAACTATGCTAAATAAATTTTTGCTGATGGATGCCGTTTCTATAGGGGTGCCCTCCCGTATGATAATATTATGACCCACATTAATCATTGTTGATCCTGGCCGTGGTGAAAGATATTCGAACTGCGAAAAAACCGGTTTAAGACTACCCAGGAAAATGCAGATAAATAGTATAAGATGGGTTTTCATAGATTGATATTTATTGATGTGAGAAATTGAATTGGTTATGGCAAAATTAAGACCTATTGTTTTAGTCTGTTTTAGATTGCTCAAAAATAATATAATATAGTTAAAAAGATAAGTGGAGTCTTTTTATGGATTTAGCAAAATGGAATACATTTGTTACCAAGGGGATGGACAACTTCATTGTATCAGCACGCAAATACCGGCCTTCACGGTTTGAAGACGTCGTCGGGCAGACACAGGTGACAAATACCCTTAAAAATGCCCTTCGTACAAGCCAGATTGCGCAGTCATTTCTTTTCTGCGGGCCACGGGGAGTAGGCAAAACAACGTGTGCACGCATTCTTGCCAAAGCCGTTAACTGTGAAAATATCGCTGTCGATTTCGAGCCATGCAACGCGTGCGCTTCTTGTGAAGCATTTAATAAAAATGCCTCCTTCAATATTCATGAGCTTGATGCCGCCTCTAACAATGGTGTAGACGACATCCGTGCCCTGATTGACCAGGTGAGGTTTGCTCCGCAAGAAGGAAAAAAGAAAATATACATCATTGACGAGGTGCACATGTTATCTACTCCAGCCTTCAATGCGTTCCTGAAAACTTTGGAAGAACCACCTCCTTATGCCATATTCATTTTAGCTACTACGGAGAAACATAAGATCATCCCTACTATTTTGTCTAGATGCCAGATATTCGACTTCAACAGAATACTCACAGAGGACATGATAGCCCACCTAATAGGGATTGCAGAGAAGGAACAGATCAACGTAGAGGTTGAAGCGCTGCACCTCATCGCGCAAAAAGCGGATGGAGCTTTGCGTGATGCGCTTTCAATGTTCGACAGGATCAGCATTTTTTCAGATGGGGAGATAAAATACAGCGATGTAGTTGAGAACCTGAACATCCTCGACTACGATTATTTTTTTAAGCTTACCGATTATTTTTTATCATCAGATATTCCCGCCTCCTTGCTGCTTTTTAATCAGGTTTTACAGAAAGGGTTTGATGGTGAAAATTTTATCAGCGGCCTCTCAGATCATTTCCGAAGTCTGCTCGTAGCTAAAGATGAGGATACCCACATATTAATGGATTTTTCTGAAAATGTCAGAAAGAGATATGTAGAACAAGCAGCATACACCACAGCCGCATTTCTGATCTCCGGTCTTGCTCTTCTTAACGACACCGATTTTCAATATAAGACAAGCAAAAATAAGCGGCTAAGCGTGGAGCTTGCGCTCCTAAAGTTGTCTCATCTCCAGAATGCTGTTGACCTTTCCAAAGAGCTATTTTTAGAGGTAAAAAAAAAACCTCTTCTCTTAAATGAAAACCCACTTTTACCCGTTCCCGAAGTGACAATGGATTTTCCACAAGCAGCTAAAGGACCTGTTGTTACGGATCAGAAAAAAATGTTTGAAAGTCGCAACGTGAGTGGACACTCGATCAGGCTCACCTCTTTGGATAACTTAAAAAAAGAATTGCTTGAAAAACCAAAAGATGTGGAGGTGCCTTCAGTTGAAAACGAAGAAATAACATTCGAGGAAATAGACAGGTATGCCTTTCAGCAGATATGGAAGAGTTATTTATTGAAAATAATATCAGAAAAAAAACAAGTAGTCTTTCAGATACTTGAGGCTTTTCCACCCGAAATATTAGATGACAAAACAATAATGATCCGTGTAGGCACAAAATCTTATCTCAATACCTTGAACAGCGAGCGGGAAGAGATGTATTATTTTCTAAAAAAAGAGTTGGATAAGAAAGCCATTGACCTCATTATTAAAGTAGATCAACAAAAGTCAAAAGCAGAATCGATGCGAAAGCCTTATACCCCGGGTGAAAAGTTTAATTATATGGTTCAGAAAAATCCGAAGCTTCAGGAATTAAAAGACCGCCTTAAGCTTGAGCTCGATTATTAAATGGATGAAGGCATAGGAGCGAAGTATTCTTTCAGTTATAAATTCAGGATCACTGTTTATATATGAGCCCCGTTTTTACCTACATTTGGCTGCATAAATAAAAGGCTACATGGCAGATGTAATTCGCATGCCTAAGATGAGTGACACCATGACAGAAGGGGTGATAATAGAC
>JACCZV010000014.1 GCA_013695775.1 Chitinophagales bacterium
GCCAGTAACCGTACAAATAATTTATAGAGATATTGTATTGGCCATAGCTGCCTTCTTCATTTTCAATAGAATGATTCAATTTTATTCGCATCAACAGCAAACAGAGTAACCCGGAGAAGCCAATCAAACCCATAAATATTTCAGGAGCTTTTGGTAAAAGCAGGCTTAGCATCAGTGCTGCAATAGCAAGAACGAGGGCAACGAGGGCAAAGTAATTCCGATCTACATGCTGCTCCCTTCTATTCAAATCAAAAGCTTTGCTCTCATCTTTTGGAAGTGTCTCATCATTTCCGACTTTAATTGTTGTTCCGGTCGCGAGCTGAAAGCCGTTTAGTTGCTTTAAAGGAACATCATTGCACCGAACATCAATAAAAGGAAGAAAAAAACAGATAACAATAGATATAAAATTTGCTGAAGACTGATATCTTTTGATCATAACCATACCTAAAGTACTATACTAAGAGTTGCAAGGTTAACGCCATTTTATTTGATAAGAGGGTATACTTAGAACAGGCAGCTAAGCAGCCGATTCATTCCTATATTTGCCGCCTGATGAATTCATTAAAAATATACAACACATTAACACGCGAAAAGGAGATATTCAACCCAATTCATAGCCCTTACGTTGGCATGTATTTGTGCGGGCCAACAGTGAGTGGTGAATCTCACCTAGGTCATATTCGACCTGCTGTTACTTTCGATATAATTAATCGTTACCTGAAATATCTCGGCTATATAGTTCGCTATGTTCGCAACATCACTGATGCCGGCCACTTTGAAGAAGAAGGTCGTGAATCTCAGGATAAGGTAGCTAATAAGGCCAGGCTCGAGCAACTGGAACCTATGGAGATGGTGACTAGATATACCAACCTTTATCGGGATGCTATGGATAAACTGAATGTATTGCGACCAAGCATTGAGCCTACGGCTACCGGTCATATCGTAGAGCAGATAAATATGATTGAAGACATTATGTCAAAAGGTTTTGCCTACGAGGTAAACGGCTCAGTATATTTTGATGTCACTAGGTATGCACAGGAAAATGATTACGGTCGCTTATCAGGAAGAAAAATTGGTGAGATGATTGCCGGCAGCCGCGAGCTTGAAGGCCAGGGTGAAAAGCGTAATCCTGCCGACTTTGCTCTCTGGAAAAATGCACCTCCTGAACACCTGATGCGCTGGCGAAGTCCGTGGGGCGAAGGGTTTCCCGGCTGGCATATTGAATGCTCCGCCATGTCATCAAAATATTTAGGAGCACCTTTTGACATTCATGGTGGCGGCATGGATCTTTTATTTCCCCATCATGAAAGTGAAATTGCACAGACGAAAATTGCGGTCGGCAAGCCGGTGGCCAATTATTGGGTTCATAACAATATGATTACAATAAAGGGCCAGAAGATGAGCAAATCCTTGGGCAATACCATTACCATTTCACAAATGACAGATGGCAACCATCTCTTGCTCGAGCAGGCCTATTCACCAATGACACTTCGCTTTTTCATTCTGCAAACACATTATCGCAGCACGCTCGATTTCTCTAATGAGGTTCTGATGGCTGCGGAAAAAGGATTACAGCGATTGTTACAGGCACAGCGTACATTGAAAGATCTTGCCTACAACGAAGTGGATTCTGATTTCAATCAGGAAGAAGATAATATAGTGAAGCAATTGATCGATTCATGCACCGTGCATATGAATGATGATCTGAATACTGCTATGGTTTTGGCTTCATTGTTTGAACTGAGCTCAAAGATTTATTCGTGGCAAAATGCGCAGCTCAAGATTTCATCTATTAGCCGGGAAACATTTGTATTGCTCTTAAAAACATTCAATGATTTCGTCTCTGATGTTTTGGGATTGAAAGATGAAATAACAGTTGATGATTCAAAAATGAATGAGCTGATGGATCTGCTGATTGCCCTGCGAAAAGAAGCAAGGGAGAAGAAAGATTTTCATACCTCAGATAAAATTAGAGACAACCTGAAGAAGATTGGCATTCAATTGAAGGATGGAAAGGAAGGGACTACATGGGGTGTATAGATTATTCCTGTTAAAAATTGCCCGCTATCGTATTCATGATAATTGATAAAGAATCCGGGATTTAATTCTGAAGAAAGTAGAAAATGATTGTTAAGCTGAAACAAAATTCCTAAAGTATATGGTATTCCGATTATGTATGTTTTTGATTTCGACTTGCTTTGACTCTTAGACAAGAGCGGATCGTCCGATTTTATAACCTGAGTTTGATATCTAAAGCTTATATTGGGACCATGAAAAAAAGTAAACCTGTCACTGATTTTTTTGCGGAATTCAAGACCAAATTCCATACCCGCAGAAAATGATAAACTCCTATTGACAAAACTTGTTGAGGTCGTTGGGTAACTG
>JACCZV010000018.1 GCA_013695775.1 Chitinophagales bacterium
GATATTGATTACCACGTAGTGCTAATTACCACTTAATAAGTCCAGATATGGCTGTTGATGTATTGCTGGGTTTGCAATGGGGAGATGAAGGAAAGGGAAAGATTGTCGATTATCTGGCGCGTAATTACGATGTGGTGGCGCGTTTCCAGGGAGGCCCCAATGCGGGTCATACCCTTAATATTGACGGGAAGCGGGTGGTGCTCCGAACGATTCCTTCCGGTGTTTTTCATGATCGCCCATGTAACCTTATCGGAAACGGCGTTGTAATAGATCCCATTGAATTTATGAAAGAGGCTGCTGAGCTGGAAATGATTGGTATTGATCTAAGGAAAAAATTAAAGCTTTCAGAAAAAGCACACCTTATTGTTCCAACACACCGTTCACTTGATGCCGCATCAGAAGCTGCTAAAGGTGAAGGCAAAATTGGATCAACGCTGAAAGGCATCGGGCCGGCATACATGGACAAGACAGGTCGCAATGGGTTGCGGGTGGGGGACTTGCTATCACCAGATCTTAAAATCACATTCGACAAGCTTAAGAAAAAACATTTAGACCTGCTGTCTTTGTTTAATTACCACCACGATACAACAGCCCTGGAAGAAAAATGGTTTGAGGGGGTAGATTATTTAAGGTCGCTTGATATTGTTTCCGGTGAATACTTTATAAATGCGGAGTTAAGCAAAGGAAAATTGGTACTTGCAGAGGGTGCACAGGGCTCGATGCTTGATATTGATTTTGGCACCTACCCTTTCGTTACGTCATCAAACACCATCTCTGCCGCGGCTTGCACCGGCCTTGGCATTCCACCCACAGCAATACGGCATGTGATAGGTGTCATTAAAGCTTATTGCACACGGGTTGGCGGTGGTCCGTTTCCAACTGAGTTGATAGACGATATTGGCGATCAGCTTCGGAAGGCTGGACATGAGTTTGGTGCCGTAACTGGCCGCCCGCGCCGTTGCGGCTGGTTAGATCTTCCCGCCGTTAATTATACAATCATGTTAAATGGTGTCACCAGGCTTATCATTACAAAAGCAGATGTTCTAAATGTTTTTGATGAAGTGAAAATATGCACCGGATATGTGATCAGGGAGAATCAGGTGAAGACGATTCCATTCGATATCAGCACTGCCGACATCACTCCGACTTATGATTCGTTTCAGGGGTGGAATACTGAAAATCCGATTCAGACGAAGGGCAACCTTTCTTTTACACTCCAGGCATTTGTGAAATATATTGAGAAGGAGACCAAAGTACCGGTTGCCTTAATCTCAATAGGTCCACAACGGAACCAACTGATTGAATTATAACTGCTTTCAAGTAAGAAAAAAGTTTTTTAGAACACATTTTAGCACCCAGGCCTACAACATTGTGGAAATTCTTTTGGTTATTTAACAGAAAAAATTTGAATATCTCGAAACTTAATTTAAAATTTACCAATTAAATATCCTACATGAAAAAGACTAAAAACAGATCCTCATCTTCGGGTAAAGCTTCAAATAAGCCAGCAAAGAAATCTGCGTCAAAAAAATCCTCTTCATCACAAACTGCTTCAAAAAGGTCTGCTCCTAAAAAGTCTTCCTCTAAGAAGTCTACTCCAAAAAAGTCTGCCCCCAAAAGGTCGGCTCCAAAAAAATCTGTTGCAAAAAAATCCACTTCCGCTAGGTCATCGCCAGGAACCTCAACTCCAAAAAAGTCTCCGGCTAAAAAAGCCGCTCTTCGACTGACCGGGGAGTCTTCCTCAAAATTTGCGCAAAAAGATCGTAGAAGTTCTGCTTCCTCAAGGGAGGTTGCAAACAAAACACCAGAGAGTTCATCTTTAAGCAATCCTGTATCTGGTAAGGGTGAAAGAATTGCCCAACCCCGGTCCGCGCGCAGGCCTGAACCCCCCACACCCCGGATAAGACCATCTATTCCATTAGTGCCTAATAAAAGGCAAGAGGAGAGAAACAATGAGGATGTAAACGATGTAACTAGAGATGATGAAGATATTCAGTCAGAAAATGCATTAACAAAAAACAGGGTTTCTGGTGAAGAAGATGATGAGAATGATGAGAAAAAGGAAACAAAAGAGACAACAAACATAGAAACCTTTTCTGAAGAAGATGGAGAGGATATTTAGCCTGGATTAGAAACTGACTCATACCTTCATGCGGAGATCAGCATCGTATGCTATCCCGGATTTCTATTTGTTAAAGAAGAAATTAGTTTTCTGGGCAGAGAAATTTTCATCAGCAATATTTTTCGATCGGAACAATTACGCCTCTTTCGACGACTCCAGGCAATGTATTCTTGCAGCCGGAGAACTACAGCCCTTAATCATTAGCAAAGGATCAACCTTTGAAGCCATTCAGGAATATTTTGATCGGGAACCTGACTGGCTGTTCGGATACCTCAGCTACGACATTAGTAGAGAAACAGAGCCGTCTGCATTCAAAATAACTCACCCAAAATCTGATGGCATCCAATTTCCTCATGCTCATTTTTTTCGTCCACGACATTTAGTTGAGATAGAAAACGGCCGTCTTTTCATCTCTTCTACTGATAACCCCGATAAGATCATGGAAGATATAAATGCAATCGTTCTTCCCAAAGATAGACTTGATTCAACACTGCAAATACAACAGCGGTTTTTAAAACAAGAGTATTGTAAAGCCGTCTTAAATCTGAAAGAGCATATTTTAAACGGTGATCTCTATGAGATCAATCTTTGCCAGGAATTTTTTGCAGAGCATATTAAGGCTGATCCATCCAGCCTGTTCATACGCCTCAACGAAATTAATCCTGCTCCCTTTGCCTGTTATTTAAAGCATCAGCATAAATATCTGATTTGTGCCAGCCCTGAGAGGTTTCTGAAAAAATCTGGTATTAACGTTTTGTCTCAACCAATTAAGGGCACTATTCAAAGAGACAAACAATCGGAAACGCATGACAGAGAGCTTGCTCATCAGCTTAGAAACGACCCCAAAGAACAAAGTGAAAACATTATGATTGTTGATCTGATGCGTAATGATCTGGCACGAAGTTGCGAGCCTGGCTCAATTACGGTAGATGAACTGTTTGGTATTTATTCTTTTCCAAATGTTCACCAGATGATCTCCACTGTGTCTGGTGTGCTTCGGAA
>JACCZV010000193.1 GCA_013695775.1 Chitinophagales bacterium
GCATTGGTGATAGACGATGATGTGGTTTTTGGGGAGATTGAATCAATGGCCTATAGTGTTTCAGGCAAGCTGTTAAAGGAAGTAAATCTCTTTGATGTTTACAGAGATGAGAAATTTGGAAAGGGAAAAAAATCGTGTGCGCTTAGCTTTATTTTTCTAGATGAAAACAAAACACTGACGGATTCGGAAGTAGATGGCGCCATTGACAAATTGATAGATAATTTTCAATCACAACTGAAGGCAACAGTCCGAAGCTGAAATGAATGAACTGATTAAACAAGCCGACGAACTCATTGGGAAGATTAACCGGCTACTTGACCGAAACGACAAACTCTCTGCCGACCTCCTCGAACGGGATGAAAGAATACGGGCACTGCAGGAAGAGATCCGTGGCAAATCCGATCGTCTCCGACTGTTGCAGGAAGAGATGAACTCCGTAAAGCTGGCAGGCAGCATTCATGTGGGTGAAATGGATGTGAAGGAGTTTAAGAGAAAGCTAAATGAGTATCTGAGAGAAATAGACCGATGCATTCTTAAGTTGTCTGCAGAGGGATAAGTCTCTTCCTCTTTTTTTGCTTCATTAAAGGTGTGTTATGCTGTTACTTCCCTGAGATGAAAAAGATTATTAAGTCAATATTCAAATTATTTATCTGTGAGTGAAACTATCAGCATCAACGTTACCATAGGCGACCGGATGTATCCTCTGAAAATCCGCGCTGAAGATCAGCTCATGGTTAGAAAAGCTGAGCAGCTAATCAATCAGAAATACGGCGATTTTCAACTGCGCTTTTCCGGGCAGGAGAAGCTTGATTATCTCGCAATGAGTGCATTAATGAACGTCGTAGATCTGATGAAGGAACATAGTGAGTCAGACGGGGCTGCATCTATGGTTAAAGAAAAGCTTTTAAAAGCATCTCAGCTTATAGCCGACGGATTGCGAAAAGTATAAGGTTCCTCTGCACTTCTTATCTCTATTATTTCATAGAAAAAAACCATGGTGCCTTGTGTTCCTCCGTGTTGCAATCATTAACTCCGCATTCAAAAATTTATAATTTTGTATGAATTCTCCCCGTTAAGGGATAGCCGCTCTTGATGGTTTGTCCTGTTTAAGCATTTTGAATCATGTTATCCAAAGCAAAACTCCTCATTTATGGAATCTTCAACTCTTTATATCATAATTTCTGCCATTGCCTTAATCATGCTGGGCCTTGGTCTTCTGATAGGTAAATTTACTTTCGGTAAATCATCAAAAAAAGAACGCGAACTGGCGGAGATTGAAGCCCAAAAAATAATTTCAGACGCAAAGATTCAATCGGAAACAATAAAAAAAGATAAGCTGCTTGAGGCTAAAGAGGAGATTTTGAAGCAGAAGACTGAATTCGGGCAGGAAGTGCTTCAGAAAACGAAAATGTCGGAGCAGAATGAACAACGATTTCGCTCAAAGGAACAGGCACTTAATCAAAAGATGGAGGGTTTCCAGCGAAAGGAACAAGAGCTTGAATCAATCAAACAAAACCTGAACCGTCAGCTTGAGCTCTTATCGGTTAAAAAATCGGAATTAGACAAAGTACAGGAGGAGCACATTCAAAAGCTGGAAAAGATTGCCAGGCTAACCGAGTCGGAGGCCAGGGAACAGCTTATACAGAATTTGAAGGAGACAGCACGGTCGGAGGCGATGGGATATATTAAAGAGATTCTCGATGAGGCAAAGATCAAAGCAAATAAAGAGGCAAAGAAGATTGTTATTCAAACCATTCAGCGTGTAGCCGCCGAACATGCTATTGAGAATTCAGTATCCGTATTTCATATTGAAAATGATGACATAAAGGGCCAGATCATTGGCCGTGAGGGAAGAAATATCCGCGCACTGGAGGCTGCCACAGGCGTGGAGATTATAGTTGATGACACACCCGAAACCATCGTCATCTCCGGATTCGACCCGGTTCGGAGAGAGATTGCGCGCCTGGCACTGCAGCGGTTAGTGACTGATGGGCGTATTCATCCTGCTCGAATTGAAGAATCTGTGGAGAAGACGAAAAAGCAAATGGAAGAGCATATTGTAGAAATTGGGGAACGTACTGTAATTGAGCTTGGCATTCACGGAATGCATGCCGAATTAATCAGGATGGTAGGCCGAATGAGATTTCGTTCTTCTTATGGTCAAAACTTATTGCAGCACTCAAAAGAAGTAGCAAACCTCTGCTCTATCATGGCAGCTGAACTGGGAATGAACCCAAAGCTTGCCAAGCGCGCCGGGCTGCTGCACGACATAGGGAAGGTACCTGATGAGGAATCAGAGCTGAGCCATGCACTCCTGGGTATGAAGCTCGCAGAAAAATTTAATGAACACCCCGCAATCATCAACGCTATAGGCGCCCACCACGATGAGGTAGAGATGATGTATGTGATTTCACCGATTGTTCAATCCTGTGATGCCATATCCGGTGCACGCCCCGGAGCAAGGCGCGAGATGATGCAGCAGTACCTCAAAAGGCTTAAAGAGCTTGAAAACCTTGCTATGAGCCATGATGGGGTGGAGAAAGCCTATGCCATACAGGCCGGCCGTGAATTAAGAGTGATCGTTGAAGCCGAAAAAATTGGAGACAAGCAAGCTGAGGAATTGTCGTTCTCTCTTTCTCAGAAGATCCAGAACGAAATGACTTACCCGGGTCAGATTAAGGTAACGGTGATTAGGGAGAAGAGGGCAGTAAGCTTTGCAAAGTGATCAATATTTATTGCCTACCGGGAAGACTTAAAAGGGACAGAACCCTACGAACTGTCCCTAATGATTCTTACAATGTTGTTTTTTGTGAAGAATTAACCACTAAATACGAATTAAAACGCAATTAGATATGTGCCTGTAAAAAATTATCACACGCAGCTGTTTAAACTAATTGCACATCGTCTATTCCAATGGCAGTTTGCAGCGGCCATTGACTCTTTTTGTTTAACCGTTCTTCCAATCCAACCGAAAATTGCGAGCCTTAGCCATTAGTCTGATGGCATAAATAACCATGTTAACAGAACACTTTTACCAAAGTTCTAAGCTATTTATGCAGCACACCTTTGTTACTTCTGATAAAATACAATGGGTAAATCAGTTATTCCCCATTCATAAATCATTTGTCTGATGAATATGGATTTACTGGGGTCTTCAATTTTCTGCCATGAAAAGAAATTAGATGAGTATGGCAGCAGTATCACTGTGTCAGTTTTTGCATTTGCAAGCACCTGAAGGTTTAACTCTTGCTCTTCCCGCGTGTTCCTGATAGGGAAATTCTGAAGCCAGGAAATCAATAGCATGATCAACGTAGTAATCAATAAGGGAATTCTGAATTTGATCTTATCAGATTGAAGAAGAAACAGAGTGCCTGATATAATTACCACAATCAGGAAAATGGTAAAGGGCATGGTAACATCATATCTTAGTATATCGGGTCGGTAATGCCGATAGCCTCCTAACGGTAGAAGCAGCAAATACATTAAAATCATTATTCCTATAACGATAATAACCCGAAATTCTTCAGTTTTTAATATAACCCTGTGAAATCTTCTTAAATAGATAAACTGCATTATTACCAGAGCATACCAAAATGGAAGACCATAGTGAAAAAAGTAACTTGGTGCCCTGCTCAACATTAACTTATATCTGTCAAAAACTAATATGGAAGTTATATTTTCACTATTAAACCTTCCAATATAAAAAGCATAAGCCCACATAATCAGGAAAGCCGGTAACATGCCAAGGACCGGTAACGGCATTTTCTTAATCCGTCTAAAAAAATCATAAAGGTGAAATTCAGGGTTTGTTGGCAAGCTTTTAAGGTAGAATAAAGCTAGCAAAACGCCACTCAGAAAAATACCAAGAACAGGAATAAGTGGTCCGGAGAAAATAAGAAACAATCCAATAATCAGAGAAATGGTAACAGCCACTGCAGGCATGGCCTTTGACAGAAAAAAAGAACGAAAGAAAGGATAAAAAAAAAGCATTAACAAAGCCAAAGGAAAACCATAAAAAGCTGTATAGGTAACCGATAGATCAATGATTGCAGCATTCGCATACCAGTGATTTAATTGAAAAAACGGAAATGCTAAAACACAACTGATCAAAAAAAATTTTAACGAAAAGCTCCTATGCATATTGGCATAAAGGGCAATCATCACTACCATCAGCCAGTGGCAAAACCATTGAAAAAGAGCTGAAGTGAGAAAAAGCGACTGAATATCGTCAGAAGAAAATTTTTTAATTAAGAAATATCCATCATGAAAAAGCGTGTATAATGTCCAATGACAAAACCATCGTCCTGCTCCTCCATATGTCTCTCCTTTTAAAATTGCATGAAGACCGAAGGGATCGGTGAGAGCTAAAGTATACGTAGGAAGCGGCAATACTATACTTATTACATCCCCGTCAATATATGTCACCAAATATTGTTTGAAGGAAATTATCATTGCCACACCGATAAGTGATAAAAGACTTATCACCCCCAGGAAACTTTTCACACGTTTGTTAGTCATGGCAAACCTGAAGTTAAGTCCGACCAATTAAGGATAATCATTCTGAAGATATATCTGGATATGCATTTTTATCTGCATGCAATCGGGTTACATCCGCGGTCGCGTCGGATTCAAATCTACAAGGAGTATATAAACTCAGGTGATACTTCACTCTCTTATTTTAATCTTTCTTCCAAATCCAACCGAAAACTGCGAGCCGTATCCTTCGCAATATCATAGCCTGCATCGGCATGGCGGATGACGCCCATCGCAGGATCGTTGTTCAGCACTCGTTTTAATCTCCTTGCAGCATCATCTGTTCCGTCAGCAACTATCACCATACCGGCGTGGATAGAATAACCCATCCCAACGCCACCGCCGTGGTGCACCGATACCCAGCTTGCCCCACCTGCTGTATTTATAAGGGCATTTAAAATGGGCCAGTCAGCTACAGCATCACTGCCATCAAGCATGGATTCTGTTTCTCTGTTCGGGGAAGCCACACTCCCGGTATCAAGATGATCTCTTCCTATGACAATCGGCGCATTTACTTTCCCTGACCTCACCAGCTCATTGAAGGCAAGCCCTGCTTTTTCCCGCTCACCCATTCCGAGCCAGCAGATTCTGGCTGGCAATCCCTGAAAAGCAATCTTTTCTTTCGCCATCTTCAGCCATCGGTGCAACCCTTTGTTTTCAGGGAATAACTCAATCAATACATTGTCCGTAACAGCAATATCCTCAGGATCGCCACTCAATGCAACCCAACGAAAAGGGCCTTTTCCTTCACAGAATAAAGGTCGAATGTAAGCGGGAACAAAACCTGGAAAATCAAAGGCGTTCATTACGTTGCGCTTATCATGGGCCTGACCACGCAGATTGTTTCCATAATCAAAAGTTATGGCGCCACGTTTTTGCAATTCAAGCATTTGTCGCACGTGCCTGGCCATGGTATCGAGTGAACGCTTTATATAATCATTGGGATTTGTTTCGCGCAGCACCTTTGCCGCTTCAACAGAAAGCGCCTCAGGAAAATATCCGATCAGCTCATCATGCGCCGATGTCTGATCAGTAAGGGTCTCAGGTGTTATGTTGCGATCAAGCAATCGCTGCAGAAGATCCACAACATTACAACAGACTGCGATGGAGATTGCCTCTTTATTTTCTTTCGCTTCAAGTGCCCAGTCAATTGCTTCATCAATATCAGTTGAATATCTATCGAGATATTGGGTTTCAACGCGTTTTTTTATCCGCCATTCCTCCATCTCTGCGGCTAAGCATACGCCCTCATTCATCGCAATAGCCAAAGGCTGTGCTCCGCCCATACCACCGAGTCCAGCAGTCACATTTAAGGTTCCTTTCAGACTACCATCAAAATTTAAGTCTGCAAGAGAAAGGTAGGTTTCATATGTACCCTGAACTATGCCTTGTGAGCCGATATATATCCAGCTTCCGGCAGTCATTTGTCCATACATCATCAACCCTTTCTTATCCAGTTCACGAAATACTTCCCATGTAGCCCATTTAGGTACCAGCATTGAATTAGAGAGGATCACCCGTGGGGCATCTTTGTGTGTTGGAAGAATGCCAACCGGCTTTCCTGATTGAACGATCAGGGTCTCATCTTCATTCAAATCTTTCAGCGCTTTAACAATGAGCTCAAAGGCGTCCCAGTTACGCGCTGCCTTTCCGAGTCCGCCATACACAATCAATTCTTCAGGCCGCTCAGCAACTTCGGGATCTAGGTTGTTGTGCAGCATGCGATAGGCTGCCTCCTGAACCCATCCCTTGCAGGCAAGCTGTGTTCCATGCGCGGCTTTAAGACTTTTTCTATAGGAAGGATTGGAAGTTTCCAGAGTGGACATATATTTTAGAATCTAATAGAAGTCGAATTTTGAGAGAATTTATTCTGCAATTTCTTAACAGGAAGATTTCTATAAAAGGGATTACTAAAACATTAGCTCTTTAAATTCTCCCATCTCAGGCATAGAGATGAATTGAAATCCATTGCTTTCCAAACCCTTCTTCAAAGCAAGTTGTGCCTCGAACACACCGTGTACAAG
>JACCZV010000206.1 GCA_013695775.1 Chitinophagales bacterium
TCGCCCTGGCATATTCTCCCTGGACCATATCCTATCCAGCTCCCTCCACATTAAATCCGTTAAATGCGATCTATGGGCCGTGGCACGATGTAGACCCCTCGGTGCCGCCTTTCGGAACAGTAGCTTTTGGAACTTTCGGAACTGCACCAAACAGGTTTTTTGTATATAATTTTTGCAGTGTACCTATGTTTCAATGCAATGATACCTTATTTACGGGCCAGATAATTTTGTTTGAAGGGACGAACATTATTGAAACAAACATCGGAGAAAAACGCTTATGCCCAACCTGGAATTCTCAGGCTGCCATCCATGGATTGCAGGATTCTACCGGTACAGTAGCAGTTATTGTTCCTGGTCGAAATTTCCCAGAGGTGTGGACCGCATTTAACGAAGGCACCCGATTTACACCCAATGGTAATTCTTATGATATTACATCTGTTCCTTATGCACCGGTTCCTTTCGCGGTAGGAGGTCTTGTTTGGAAAGATGAAAACGGCCTTGAAGTAGGCAGCGGCTTTGATGTAACGGTAAATCCAGATTCTACTACACAATATATCGCGACACTTGCTTCATGTGGCTTTTCTTCCGATACATTGACGATCACTGTCGGAAGTGTCGCTGCTGAGCTTTTTGCTACCAATATTTCCTGCGCTTCAAGCAATGATGGGTCGGTGCTGGCTGACCCTGTTGGAAATTTTCCTCCTTATAACTATGTATGGATAGATGCGAGCGGGGATACGCTGCAGGTAAACTCAAGTAGCTCTTCTGATTCTCTGATCAATATTACATCGGGCACTTATTTAGTAACTATAACGGACAGCGGGGGTTGCGTTTCGTCATACAATATTACTGTAGGGAGCAATCCCTTTAATGCAGCCTTCACTATATCTCCGGCATTAATCTGTTTTAATGATGAGGTTAGTTTTACCAATAATTCAGAAGGTGATAATCTTTCTTATAATTGGTTATTTGGCGATGGAACCTCAAGTGACCTAGAAAATGCTTCACATATTTATGATGCGCCCGGCACATATGAAGTTCAGCTGGTGATATCGGGGCAGGCCGGATGTATTGACACTGTAACGCAGCAGCTCCAGGTCTATCCCAATATATTGCCCGGCTTTAGTGTATCTGATGCCCCCTATTGTGTGGGAAACGAGATCTCCTTTACGGATGTCTCTGTGGGCAACGCAGGTCTATGGGAATGGGATTTCGGAGATGGTACTACCTCCACAGTTCAGAATCCTACTCATACATATTCAGTCCCTGACACTTTTCTTGTTCATCTCACAGTCACTGATAATTTTTGTGGGCAGGGGGAATTCAGCACATTCATCGTGGTTAATACTATACCGACGCCCCAATTAAGAGAAGATACGATTTTGTGCACCAATGAGCCATTGATCTTATCAGCAAACGCAGCGGGTACTTCGTATTTATGGTCGACAGGTGATACCAGCCCCACCATTTCTGTTCCTGCTCCTGAAGAAACCACTAACTATTCCGTCATCGTTGATAATTATGGTTGTATTGGAACAGACAGTGTGCTGATTTCAATTGATTGTGTATTTGGGTTGCCGTCAGCTTTTTCTCCCAACGGGGATGGAAAAAATGACCTGCTTCATCCGCTGGGAAGCCTCTTGAGTGATTATCAAATGATCATCTATAACAGATGGGGGCAGGAAGTGTATAACCGAAGAACCAACAACTTACTGGAGGGTTGGGATGGACAATTAAACGGAGAGCCGCAGGAGATGGGGGTTTATGTATTTATAATCAATGCCACTTTCGTAAGCGGTGAGTCATTTTCAAAAACCGGAAATATAACTCTAGTCAGATAGCTTTAATTTGTGTGAATATAATAACAACAACTATGAAATTACTCTTAATCATTTTGTGGAACATCTGCTTTTTTATTTCCCTTACAAATGCTCAAATGAAGTCAGGGCTTCTCGACGGAAAGAAATATTCTGTTGAGATGTATGTTGGAAAGGAAAAAGATACCCATGAACAACTGAGCTTCAGCAATGGAATCATGGATTTTCTACAGAGTACTAAATACGGCTTTGTACCGGATGAATATAAGTTCAAACAAAAAAATGATTCTACCTATACGTTTTTAACTATAAGCAGGAGTAAAAAAAATGGTGTGATGACATGGGAGGGGAAAATTGTAAATGACGACATTGAAGGTACCTGCATCTGGACGAGGCTTGTCGAAAATCCGGTGAACTATACCTTTAAAGGAAAGATGATTGAAGAATAACTCCGATATGCAAATTCCGATTTGTCATTATTCCGTTTGAAATGATAAAAGGTTTAAATGCTTTGTCATCCCGTTAAATTCTACTTTGTCGTCCCCTCTAAATGAATTGCTTGATATTGGAATGTGAATGTAATAATGGCCACAGTTTGAAAGAAGTTATTTTTTATATTTGCAATACCCAATGCGATTCCAGCTGGACTTCGCATTTATTTTTAAACTTCACCTCACATGAAAAGTTTACGAAAGGTCATTACTCTCGATGAGTTTATTTTTCAAAATGAAAAAGATTTCCCATTTGCCACAGGTGAGTTAAGTGGCCTTCTTCGGGATATTGGCTTTGCTGCAAAAATTGTGAACCGGGAAGTAAACAAAGCCGGCCTGGTGGATATTCTGGGAACAACAGGCATCAACAATACTACAGGCGATGAGGTAAAGAAGCTTGACATGTTTGCCAATGAGCAATTCATCTCTGCCTTGCAGGTGAGTGGTGAATGCTGCGGCATGGCTTCGGAAGAAAATGATGATTTTGTCCCGATCACCACAGAAGATTCAAGAAATGCTAAGTATGTTGTAACGCTTGATCCGCTCGACGGATCCTCTAATATTGATGTGAATGTTGCAATAGGAACGATCTTCAGCATTTACCGCCGGCAGTCATTTTTCGGCCCCTGCAGGTTAGAAGATTTTCTTCAGCGGGGATCGAGGCAAGTAGCCGCAGGCTATATCATTTACGGTTCTTCAACAATGATGGTTTATACCACCGGCAACGGTGTAAATGGATTTACCCTTGATCCCTCAATAGGGGAATTTTGTCTTTCACATCCCAATATAAAATCTCCTGACAAGGGAAAGATATACTCTGTCAATCAGGGTAATTATTTAAAGTTTGAGCAGCCCGTGAAGGAATATATAACCTATTGTCAGTCGGAAGATAAGCCCTCTAATAGACCCTATTCGTTACGATACATTGGTTCTCTGGTAGGCGACATTCACCGCAACCTGATGTATGGCGGAATTTTTATGTACCCATCTACGCGGAGCGCAATTCAGGGCAAACTGCGTTTGCTATATGAATGCTTCCCAATGGCATTTATTGTAGAGCAGTCAGGAGGTAAAGCCATTGATGGCACCAGACGGATCCTTGATATTGATCCAATGGAACTGCATCAGCGCTCACCTGTATTCATGGGCTCTCGCGAAATGGTAGATAAGGTGGAGGAATACATGAAAGGCTCCATGAAAGTAACCCCAATAGCAGCCTTCGCAGTTACAGTTTAATTGTTTTGCATGGAGCTTAACGGTGAAGTAGGATGGAGAAAGACCGTGATAGCTACTTATCATTTCCTATTTAAAAACTACTCTTGTTAGATTAAGTCACCATTATATATGATTAAAAATCGTGATTATCAATTTTGGCATAGAGTATTCTATTCTTTTGGAATTCTCTTGATTGTTTCGATTTGGATTACCATTTACACTGAAAATTATTTATTCCTAATTATTCCTGCTGCCATATTATTTACCTATTTGTCAGTGAATGATTTCAGATTTATTTACTTCCTACTGATCTGTTGCTTACCTCTTTCAATTGAACATCAATTTCCGAGCGGATTTTCAACGGACATTCCATCTGAACCGCTTATGGTCTGTTTGATGTTTTTATTTTTTGCCTATGTGCTTACCAAAGTCGATCAATTACCAAAAGACTTTTTTTTTCATACTATCATTATATTTACCATTATCCATTTAATATGGGCTTACCTAGCGACTATTTATTCTCAGAACAGCTTCACTTCAATCAAATTCTCTCTTGCCAAAACGTGGTACATTATCACTTTCGTCTTTGTAACTGGCATACTGATAAAAAATGAAAAGCATTTCCGAACTTTTTTCTGGTGCCTGTTTATACCACTGCTGTTTACGGTTGTCTACACACTAATTAGACATAGCCGCTCTGATTTTTCATTTGAAACAGTAAATTATCAGATGCTTCCTTTTTTTAGAAATCATGTTAGTTATGCTGTGATGATGGGATTAGTAGTACCTTTTAATGTTCTTGCAATATCCTGGTATCCCCGAAAATCTTTCAAGCAAAGGTTTCTTATCTTTTCACTTATTATTATCCTGATAGCTGTTTATTTTGCTTACACACGGGCAATCTGGATTGCATTGGCAGCAGCCGTGATTATAATTCCAATAATAAAAAAGGGATGGCTGAAGTATTTTCTCTACACTGGTTTTGCTTCAATATTGATCTTCGTTTTTTACATGGGTTATCACAATAATTACCTTGATTATGCTCCTAATTATGAGCAGACCATCTACCATAATGATCTTGATGAGCATTTGAAATCTACATTCGAAGGAAAAGATGTTTCGAGCGCTGAAAGAATTTATCGCTGGATAGCCGGCAGTAAGATGTGGATGCAGCATCCGCTGGTGGGTTATGGCCCAGGGAATTTTTATAACTTCTATAAGGAATTCACTGTTACGAGCTTTACTACTTATGTAAGTGATAATCCTGAGAAATCTTCAGTTCATAATTACTTTCTCCTGATATTGGTAGAGCAGGGAATGACAGGGCTGATGATTTTTACCATTCTATTGTTTGTTGTTTTAACCAGGGGTCAAAAAATTTACCTTCAGACAGAAAGCAAGGCAGAAAAAAATTATGTAATGGCGCTTCTTGTATGCATCATTATTCTCGTAATTAATTTGATGCTGAATGATTTGATTGAAGCAGATAAGACGGGCTCAATATATTTTATCTGTATAGCGTTATTGGTGAATCAGGATATTGAAAACAGAAATTTACTTCAGCGCAACTATAATGATGTTATGAGAAAAAATGCTTTGAGCTGAGCTTCTTTCTGAATCAAACAATACAATCTTTATAAAAAAAAGATAACACTCCAGCTAAGCCTCCTTACCATATTTTTTTAAATCCATTCACCTCAATAAATGACCTCTGAATTCGTATTGCGGTGAAGCTAGTGGATTGCATCAGTTGCATTTCAGAGGACAGATTCACTCGTCAAACTCTTGTTTTTTAATCTTTTCAGCCATAGCCTCCTGTTAAAGATTTTAGATTAAGGACTGATATTTTCCTATACTCTGTTAAACTTAGTCTCCTTGATTATTTTACATGAAATTTAAATTGCCAACATCCTTCGCTGCATTAAAGCCGGCATCTTCCTGCAACACTCCGAAACGTATAGCACTAACTGCAAGCTCATCACAGCGTTCATTTTCCGGATGTGACGCATGTCCTTTCACCCATTCAAACTTAACATCATGCTTTCTATAAAGCTGGAGCAATCGCTGCCAGAGATCAGGATTCTTCACCTTTTTCCACCCCTTTTTTTCCCAATTAAAAAGCCATCTTAGATTTATAGCTTCAGTTACGTATTTCGAATCACTAACTACTACCACTTTACTACCTTCATTTTTCAAAGCCTCCAATCCTTTGATCACGGCCATCAGCTCCATGCGATTATTCGTTGTTTTTGCAAATCCCCCGGATATTTCCTTTAATAAATTTCCTGCTTTAAGAATGATTCCATAGCCACCACGCCCTGGATTTCCACTGCATGCTCCATCGGTATAGATGTAAATAGTTTGGGTTGAAGTATCAATAGCAGAGCTCATTAGTCTTCACCAAAGTTAGTTTTGTTAATAATAGTTTATAGAATTCCTCTCTCATTAGTTCACAATTGATTGAGGTAGATTAATTTTAATTCAATTTTTACTCATGAAAAATCGCTACCATCCTATAATCATCAGCTCCTTCCTTCTATTTTCAGTTATAATTTCCGGATGCAATCGCTTCACCAAAGTTGATGATAAAAAGGGACCCTCTGACTGGTTCATATCTCAGCGCATCTACCCATATGGTAAAGTAGATTACCACGCTTATAAAAATTCGATAACCAGGAGGGCTGAGATGATGGCTGCAAAAACCGAGAGGGATGATTTGCTTTGGCTTCAGGAAGGTCCTATCAATATAGGAGGTCGTGTACAAGATATTGAGATGGATCCTGCTGATACAAGTATAATCTATGTGGGTGCAGCTTCCGGCGGAATTTTCAAATCTCATGATGGAGGCCTGAACTGGGTATCAATTTTTGATGAGCAACCGAGCTTATCCATTGGTGATATCGCCATTGCACCCTCTGATCCCGATATTATTTTTGCAGGAACGGGCGAGCCCAACTGCGGTGGTGGTTCTGTAACCTATGATGGCATGGGCGTTTACAAATCCACGGATGCGGGGCTAACCTGGAATTATAGTGGCCTGGATTCCACGCGCAACACGGGTCGGATTATGATTGACCCTAATAATCCTCAACAGGTATTTATAGCAACCATGGGAGATTTGTTCGCCAACACACTTCAACGCGGCGTTTATAGAAGCGATGATGGAGGAGATACATGGGAACGAATTTTATTTGTCTCTGATTCAACGGGTGCAATAGATCTTGTCATCAATCCATTACATCCTGATACTCTTTATGCATGCATGTGGGAACGTGTCCGCCGACCAACCTATGAGCACTATGGAGGGCTTACTTGCGGCATTTATCGTTCGTATGATGGAGGAGATACGTGGACCCAGCTTACAGATGGATTGCCCGCAGGTTCTGACGTAGGGAGAATTGGAATCGACATCTCTCAATCGAACCCGGATATCCTATATGCGATATATGCTGATAAGACCGGCTACTTTGATGGGATATACAAAACCTTAGACAATGGCGACTCATGGATACAAACAAATGACGCATCCCTCGGAAGCATCTTCGCCTCATACGGCTGGTGGTTTGGCAGAATTAAGGTTGATCCCACAGATGAGAATACGGCTTATGCTTTAGGCTTCGACGAAGCTAAAACTTCCAATGGCGGCTCTTCCTGGAACATCAGCTCAGGGGGTATGCATGTAGATCATCATACCATGTTCATTCATCCACTAAATCCTAACCTTATATATGACGGCAATGACGGGGGGATATATAAATCCACAGATGCCTCTTCCTCATGGACTCACATTAAGCAGCTTCCAATTACACAATTTTACACAAGCGAGATAAACTTCAACAGCCCTGAGGAATTGTACGGCGGCACGCAGGACAACAATGTGATCCGTACTCTTTCTGGTGGCATTGACGACTGGGAGAGTATTATAGGCGGGGATGGCTTTTATGTCCTCATAGATCCTGAAAATCCGAATTATGTTTATGCTGAAAGCCAATATGGCGCATTGAACCGATCTGTGAATGGCGGGAATACTTTTTTTGGTGCAACCAATGGTATCAGTCAGGGAGATCGTAAAAACTGGAATACCCCGGTGGTCTTTAATCCCCTTAATCCACAGTCTCTCTATTACGGTTCAAACAAAATGTATAAATCAGAAAACCGGGCGGCAAACTGGGATGTTGTGAGTGGTGATCTTACAAA
>JACCZV010000022.1 GCA_013695775.1 Chitinophagales bacterium
GTGAGAGGAAGATTGAATCCATTCAAGAACTTCATGATGGCATGAAGTATCAAATGAGCGCAGGGTTTTTACTCCCATTTTATTTAAAGCAGCACCATTGCATGCCTGCTCATATTGGCCTTTCATCAGAATGACCATCAGCTTTTTCTTCAGGAACATAGCTTCCGCCGGCGTTTCAAAGCCCGCTCCACAAAGCACTCCATCACATGAGATCATGCTTTTATTGAATCCTTCAGCAGTTACAGGAAACAGCGTCACATTTTTGAACTGCTGCCTGCGATAGCAGCTTTTTGAAAAAATTTCCCAGCTCACTTCATCAACCCGGTTAAGGATCTTGATCAGGAAATTGTCAGCGTACGCAGGAAGATAGACAGTGAAATGATCCCTTTTTAAAACTTCTGATTCACGAATTGATTTTTTTATTACCGGAGTATAAATCAAATGATCATACCGGCAAAAATGAAAGCCAACATATTCACACACCGGCGCAAAATGTACCAGGAGCTTTTCTGAGAAATTATTTCTCTTCAAAGGCCGTGGCGTTTTTTCCGAAAGAAAGGAGGCCTGGTGACCCATCCCGATACACTGCCTGTGCTTTAAGCGACATGCCCATGCTGTTACGGGCTCAAAATCATTTAGTATTAAGTCATATTTCTCGACTGGAAAATTGAATACATCCCTCATAAAATGGAAAGGACGGAATTGAATCATGGATTCCCAATAATTAATACCTCCCCGTTTTCCTGAGCAAAAACTTATACCACGGTTTCTGTATTTTACGAGGTAGGGAAGATTTAATTCACTATTGCAACCACTTACAAAAATATCTACCTCACCGTGATTTTGGAGGTGTGGCAAAATCTCCGCGGCGCGGCTTAAGTGGCCATTGCCCGTTCCCTGGATGGCGTACAATATCTTCATAGAGTGCATAAATATCTGGAATGCCATTAATATTCTCATCACTTTCCGGGTCTGACTCCTCTTCGTGAGTCATCAGGTCTTTAAAATATTGCAGCTTCCATTCTTCATCATGGTATTCAAGTACGGAAAGATTTTCAATCCAGTCGCCGGAATTAAGATAAGTGACTTGCCTTTTACCATTGGAAAATTGTTTGATAGTAGGCTGATGAATGTGTCCGCAAACCACAAAGTCATAACCTTTTTCTATGGCGATATCTGTCGCCGTCTCCTCAAAATTACTAATGAAGCTTACAGCCTGCTTTACGTTATTCTTAACTTTTTTCGAAAGTGATATTTTTTCTTTTCCGGTCTTCTCAAGAAAATAATTCACTGCCCGATTCAGCAGTATCAGCAAGTTGTACCCCTTGCCACCGAGCTTTGCAATCCATTTGGAGTTTTTCATGGTAACATCAAACACATCTCCATGAAAGAACCAATGCAGCTTTCCATCCAACATCATAATCATCTTGTCATCTAAAATAAAATTACCCAGCTTAAAGCGTGAAAAGCGCCGGAGCATCTCATCATGATTGCCTGTGACGTAATAGACACAGGTTCCGTTGCCCATCATTTTAAGAATTCGTTGTAAAACCCTTATATGGTCAGAGGGAAAATAGCGACGGCTGAAAGCCCATCCATCAATGATGTCGCCATTGAGGATAAGGATGGAAGGTTGTATGGATTTTAAATAACTGCAAAGTTCTTTTGCATGACAACCATAAGTTCCCAAATGAACATCGGAGATAACAACCACCTCAACATGTCTCTGGATCATTTGAAGAGAACAGTTTTACAAAGATTAATTGGCAATGTTGTAATAATATTGATTCTGTATTAATAAATAGCTAACTAACAGCTAACATACATTCGTGGATACTAAAAAAGGGGGATTTTCGGTGTAATTCCTGTTAACGAATAAAAAGTAATTATTGATTATGTTTTGATTTGCGCTATACATGAATAATATATGCATAATTAATTTAGAGAATCTTCACTGTGGATTACTAAATACTATTGTTGATGAATGATGGTTAGGTATCTATATTCGCATTCAGAACAAACACTGGTAGCATGAATATTCTACTTCTGGGCAGTGGAGGCCGTGAACATGCGCTGGCTTATAAAATTTCTCAGAGCCCCCACTGCACAAAGCTTTTCATTGCTCCCGGAAATCCGGGAACAGAAAAGCATGGTGAGAATGTGCCTATTAACATTTTGGATTTTAATGACATAGAGAAATTTGTGCTTCATAACGGCATTGACATGATGGTGGTGGGACCAGAGGAACCCCTGGTGAAAGGCATTTTCGATTTTTTTGAAAACAGCGACCAGGTGCCCTCTATTTCTATTATTGGTCCATCTGCTGCCGGAGCCATGCTTGAAGGCAGCAAGCAATTTGCGAAAGAATTCATGCAGCGGCACAGTATTCCATCTGCTGCGTATGCCTCTTTTACTTTGGAAACAATTGACGAGGCACATTCATATCTTGAAAAACATACGGTTCCTGTTGTGCTGAAAGCGGATGGCCTTGCAGCTGGTAAAGGTGTGTTGGTCTGCGAAACAGTTGACGCGGCGCACCTGCAATTAGACGAAATGCTTAAAGGAAAATTCGGCAACGCAAGCACAAAAG
>JACCZV010000221.1 GCA_013695775.1 Chitinophagales bacterium
CCGGGCTGCGTTGCAGTGAGGCTTTGCGTGGTGTCGCCGGTGTTCCAGAGGTAATGGAAGAAGTTGGCGTTGTGCTGTAAGAGTGTCCTGAACAGGCTGATTGTCGCACACGAAAATATCGGTACCTAAATCTAAAATGCTAAGGTCAATAATGCTGGAAGCAGTGTCGGGGACGAGGGAGATATCGTCGATGTTTAGGTAAGACCATATCTCCCCATATTGAGCCAGGCAGCTACTCGTGGCAGTGTGGAACGATGAACCAAAATAAGAATTAAAATTTCCAATAGTAATATATTCTTCGTCGCCTACAGCAACGTAATTTGCTGTCCATTCTATCCATGAATACAGATCTGTTTGAAACTTTCCACATCTGTTTTAACTTGAGGGGTGACGGGTAACGCGAGGAAGGAGTTAAAATTGGTGACACGATTTACCGAGAAATAAACACCTAAATTAGGAGACCATGTAAGAATATTAAAACAGAAGTTGGTTGTATCAGTAATTCCGGCTACCCACATGGAAATTTATAGGTTTCGCCTGCATGTAATGGTTTGAGCAAACGGCATTGAAGCATACCTCTGTAATCACCGGATGAATCACTTAAGTTTAAACCGTTGTAAGAGTGCAATTGGGAAATAGTCACGTATGATTGTCCTATTCGTGGCTGGTGATTGCCATATAAGTTACCTGGGATGTTACCTGGATAGACATTTACTCCAACTCGTCGGTATAATGTACCTCCAATCCAGTTGCCTCTTGCCCAGCACAGGGGACCAATATTATCTATTAATGAATGGTAGACGCGATCGGAACATAATTCCATAATATACATTCCCGAAGGTAAAGAGCCCACTTGAAAGTCCGAAACATTTTCACCCGGTGACACATCAATTGTTTTAGTTAGAAAAGGATTAAACTTAATTTAATTATATGATTCACCCAAATCATTATGTTTTGGAAGAAAATGATTACAGTGAATTGACAATTTTAAGCAGCTTATATCAGATAATCACTGCAGATAGATCAACATATGCCTTCCATCACCTCAGCAGCTAACTTTACCGCCAGATAGTTTTCTGTGTTTATTTAACGGTGAAATAGCAGAGGACCAATTCTATTCCACCGTCACACTCTTTGCCAGATTTCTTGGCTGATCGACGTTGCAACCACGCAATACAGCAATATGATAGGCAAGCAGTTGCAATGGTATTACAGAAAGCAATGGAGTAAGCGGTTCTTCTGTCTCTGGAATTTCTATTACAAATTCAGCTAAGTCGCGGATGATCTCATCACCGCTTGAAACAATTGCAATGATGCGCCCTTTGCGGGCTTTCACCTCCTGAATGTTGCTGATGATTTTATCATAAGGCCCACCCTTTGTTGCTAACACTACCACAGGCATCTCATCATCTATTAAGGCAATAGGTCCATGCTTCATCTCTGCGGCAGGGTAGCCTTCAGCATGGATGTAAGAAATTTCCTTCAACTTCAGTGCGCCCTCTAAACCCACAGGAAAATTATAGCCGCGACCCAGGTAAAGGAAGTTACGCATATCCTTGAAGTAGTCTGCAATGTATTTGATCTGATCATTGGTCTTCAATACCTCTTTTACCTTACCAGGAATAGAATCTAATTCATTTATGAGCTGATGATATCGTGATTGGGTTATTGTGCCCCGCTTTCTTGCGGTGAGAAGGGCGAGCATGCTGAGCACTGTAACTTGCGCTGTAAATGCTTTTGTTGATGCCACCCCAATTTCAGGACCTGCATGGGTGTATGAACCCGCATCTGTTGCACGGGCGATCGATGAACCAACTACATTACAGATTCCAAAAACGGTTGCTCCTTTCGATTTTGCTAATTGTATTGCCGCTAAGGTATCTGCAGTTTCTCCGGATTGGGAAATCGCAATTACCATGTCATCGGGATTCACGATAGGATTGCGATAACGAAATTCAGAGGCATATTCCACCTCTACCGGGATTCGTGCAAGATCTTCAAAGAGATATTCTGCAACGATGCCCGCGTGCCAGGAGGTGCCACAACCTACGAGTGTCAACCTTTTTGCATTCATCAGCTTCTCCTCATACTCTGCAAAGCCTCCAAGCTTAATCTTACCGGTATAAGTATTTAACCGGCCGCGCAGAGAATCCCGGATGGAGTTCGGCTGCTCGTAAATCTCCTTAAGCATGAAATGATCGTACCCACCCTTTTCCAGCATTTCAAGCTTTAACTCCAGCTCCTGTATGTATAGTGTCTTAACCTTATTCTCAATTGATCTAATGCTAATTTCGCCACTTCGGTGCAGCACTGCGATTTCTTCCTCATCGAGGTACACAACATTCTTCGTGTGTTCTACAATTGGTGTAGCATCGGAAGCAATAAATAGTTCCTGATCGCCAATGCCGATCACAAGCGGGCTTCCCTTTCGGGCGGCGATGAGCTGGTCAGGTGTGTCTCTGGCGATGATCACGATGGCATAAGCTCCAACAACCTCATTCAAAGCAACCCTTACAGCCTCTGCCAGATCAAGTCCTTCATTTACCTGAATGTCTTCTATTAGGTGAACTAAAACTTCCGTATCGGTATCAGATTGAAAATGATGGCCACGTTCTGCCAGTTCCTTTTTTAATGGTGCATAATTTTCAATGATGCCGTTATGAATAATGGCGATGTTTTCTGATTCCGAAAAGTGTGGATGGGCATTTACATCATTCGGAGCACCATGCGTTGCCCAGCGCGTATGTCCTATTCCTATGGTTCCGGAAATGTCCTTCCCGAGACAGTATTCCTCGAGTGAGCTTACCTTACCTGCCTTCTTAAATATTTTTATATCCCCATCCAGCAATGCAACGCCGGCGCTGTCATATCCGCGGTATTCGAGGCGGCGCAACCCTTTCATCAAGATTGGGAATGCTTCTTTCCTGCCAATATATCCGACAATGCCACACATAGGCTTGTGTTTAAGAACAGAGGTTACTTTATCGGGGAATAAATTAAATTAAATTTCATTTTCCAAGCATCATCACGCAAACTTCCACCGGCCATAAGACGGTCTGCCGTTTCTTTGCTATTATAGGGTATAATAAATAACCCATAGTCGCTAATTTTCTGATCAAGCAACTGCTGAACCTGAATAGAAATATTGAATTTATACTGGGCCACTGTGTCTCCCGGTTGAATTTCAACCTGAGTGCTCGTGCCGCCATAGATAGGAAAAGATACCAACTGATCCGGTAATGCAACATACTTTCCCGCACTGTCTCTTGTAACCGCTAATATGAGTGATGGCGGATTGTAGACGCTATCTGCCCTGTTTGCATCCAGGCGTTGAGTAACCACTAACTCTGCCTTATTGATAATTACATCCTGAAGGTTATGCAGATTGGGAATAGTAATCCGTCCGCTGATGCCGCCCATTCCCTGAATAAAAATTAAACTGTCACCCTCCGTCGTTTGGTTTATTAAATGATCTTCCACCAGTGAACCCCCATAAAAATGCTTGTAGTAATTGGTTTTTACTTCATCAACAGTTATCGGAAAAGTAAAAGTTACAGAATCCCTCGTGGGTGTATGCCAGTATAAACGCAAACCTGATGTAGCCGAAAGAAGGTTGAGATAAATGATGCTGGCAGCATAGGGAGTGTTGACTGTATCGGGTACAATAGATAGACCTTTAAAGTAGCTTTTAAAGGCGGTATCATTGGTTAGATTGGCTGTGCCCGACTGATCTAACAGGTCTTGTCCAAAACGGTCAGACAGCCTTATTCGAAGATGGGGCGTGAAACTTTGACCCAACGACAGTATCGTATCTGTAAGGTTGGGCACAACAATTCTTGCTCTGCCCAACACTTCGGGATCTGTAGAGAAAGACTTGTTAGAAAAATATCCTGCTTCGGGCTTCGGACTCATCGGCTCTGTTACCTGAAATACAGAAAAAGATTGCGGAACATCTTCATAACCATATACACCCGCGTAAGCAAGGGTTAACACCACTGAGTCAAGGAACAAAGTATCCGCAGTGCCGAAATTAACATCGGTGGTTGGCAGCCTGAATTCCGTGAACACTGCTGCATAGGTTTTGCCAAATACGGGATCGTAGATGTTTCCAATCAGATTATTAAACTGGGAACTGGTCAGCACTGAATCCTCTTTTATGGAGGTAGTTACAATCCGAAATGTATCAGTGAATGTACTGTTTATGTCATCTCCGGGGGGCAATATATCTATGCCTATATTAGTAGATTTTCTACAGGAAAGCAGGCTGAGGTAGCAAATAAGAAAGCAGAAAAATAAACTTCTATATCTCATGAAGTCGGGGTATAGCTGATGGTTAATGTGAGAGCCTAACGTCGTGAATCTGCCTTTAATATAATTTTATTCAGCAGGGAATCTATTTTTTTGTCAGGGACTGATAAAACTCCTGATAAACGCCGGGAAACTCTTCACCGTTAACATAATCAAGCACCGGCTTGTTCTTCTGTGTTTTCATGAAGGTCTTTAATGTTTTATCAAGATTTTGATCTCCGATGATCACTGCATCCGAATGAGTGATGCCACCTTTGTTAAGCCCTGCAAAGTCACCTTTCTTGAAATATTCGAAGTCAGCATCTTTAATGTCTTTATGAATGAGTGCCTTTGTGTTGAAGGATTTTGCCAGCGACCCTTCGAAGGCGTTGTTATAGACGGAATAAACCACCTTAGAATTTTGAAAGACGGGTTCCTTTTTATAAACCGTTTTAATATACATCGGTACCAGACTCGTCATCCAGCCATGACAATGAATGATGTCAGGCGGCCAACCCCATTTTTTAACCGTTTCCAAGGCTCCTTTGCAGAAAAAAATCATCCTTTCAGCATTGTCGTCATAAAAATTTTGATGCTCGTCTGTGAAATCGTATTTCCGCTTAAAAAAATCTTCGTTATCAAGAAAATAAACCTGAAGCCTTGCACCCGGAAGTGAGGCAACTTTGATAATTAAAGGAAAATCGTCATCATCAATAATGATATTCATTCCTGAAAGCCGCACAACCTCATGCAACCGGTGCCTGCGTTCATTAATGCTTCCAAAGCGGGGCATCAATACTCGTATTTCCATGCCCTGATTGAGTAGGTGAACAGGCAATTGGTTTGCTATGCGCGCCATTTCCGACAACACCAGATATGGTTTCATCTCCTGGGTAACGATCAGTACTCGTTTTTTATTCATTGGGGATTTTCATTTGATTAAGGCCTAAGAAATTACCCTAATTAGGCTGCAAAGATAATAAAAAAAGCCCTGTACTTTTGCAAATCGACGATTATCAGCCTAATTTCCAGAGTTTTATAGGTCTTCGAAATGAATGCGGATAATTTATATTGCAACCTCATCCGGCATGACCTACTAAACCTTATCTATCTTTCACACGGCTCATAAATATTCGATAGGTGATATTATACAAGAGAGCGGTTGACATATCTGGGTTCGTAAAAAAAAATACCCATGTTGGAAAGTCTATTGGTTTTGTGCCTACAATGGGAGCACTGCACCAGGGTCACCTCTCTTTGATTCAGCAGGCAAAGCTGGAAAACGACATTGTCATCTGCTCCATTTTCGTAAACCCTGCTCAATTCAATGAGCAAAATGACCTGAGAACTTATCCACGTCCCCTCGAAAGTGATCTGCCGCTACTGATTTCCACACAATGCGATCTGTTATTTCTTCCCTCAGCGGATGAAATATATCCTAATGGTCTCAATTCTTTAAAGCATTATGACTTAGGTTATTTGGAAAATTCTTTAGAAGGGAGGTTGAGGCCGGGTCATTTCAATGGCGTGGTAAATGTGATAGATAAATTTTTAGAGATTCTGAAACCTGATCGGTTATACCTGGGTCAAAAAGATTTTCAGCAGGTGAAGGTTATTGAAAGGTTACTTCAAATAACCAGGCAACCATGCCAATGTATCATATGCCCAATTCAACGGGAAGAGAGCGGGCTTGCTATGAGCTCACGTAACATTCGCTTAACTGCGGAACAAAAAGTGCATGCGTCAGTGATTTACAAAACCTTATCATTTGTAAGAGAGCATTATAAAAAATATTCGCTGAAAGAACTTCAATCACATGCCATTTCAATGGTTCATCAGGCACCTGAAACGGCAGTGGATTATCTTGAGTTCTGCGATGCCGAATCCTTTCATATTATTCATAACTGGAATGATGCAGAACATATAGTATGCGTTGCCGCAGTAAAGGTTGGTGAAGTGAGGCTCCTGGATAATATTTTGCTTTAATCTGGTCAATCAAGTATACAATTAAATAGTTTTCGCAATATTTTAAATATAAGGCTGTCTTGTACTGCAATCACTCGTTGCACAGAGCAAAGGGTGCTATAATTATCCAAGAATCCTTGCGCCATCCGTAAAATATGATCGTGCAACTTACTATATATTTGCGCCCGTGATGACGATCCAGGTTCTAAAATCAAAAATTCACAGAGTGCGAATCACACAATCCAACATAGATTATGTTGGAAGCATCACCGTTGATGAGGAGCTGATGGCTGCTGCAAACCTTGTAGAGAATGAAAAAGTGCAGGTAGTGAATGTGAACAATGGTGAGCGGCTAGAAACATATGTGATCAAAGGTGCACCAGGCTCCGGCGTGATCAGCTTAAATGGACCCGCTGCCCGAAAAGGTCTCGTTGGAGACATTGTGATCATAATATCTTATGGTTCAATAGAGCTTGAAGAAGCGGGGTTATATAAGCCTGCTATCATTTTTCCCGATGACCACAATCGCCTAACCTCTTAAGCTTGAAACAAAAGATTTTATCTGCCACCCGTATTTTAATATTTCTGGCGGTGGGTGCCTTTCTATTTTGGTTGGTGATAAGAAATCAGGACCTTGAAGATATCAGAGCAAAGCTGGTGAATGCAAACTGGTGGTGGCCTGTGCTTGCATTAATTTTCGGATTTATCAGCAACGTGTTTCGTGCTTTGCGGTGGAATATGCTCATCCATCCTCTTGGTTTTACTCCCAGGTTGATCAATACCTTTGGCGCGGTGATGGTTGGCTACCTTGCCAACCTTGCCATCCCACGACTGGGTGAAATTTCCCGCAGCGCTCTTTTGGCAAACTATGAAAAAGCTCCAATGAACAAAATCTTTGGAACAGTGGTGGTTGAGCGTATCATAGATGTGCTTACGCTGTTTCTTTTGTTGTTTATTGTTCTGTTGCTTGAATATGGTAAATTGAGCAACATGGCAAGCACTTATGTGTTTCAACCCATAGAAATTAAATTAAAGCCGCTTTTCTCACAGGGAATTTTATTCTATGTTTTTGCAGCGGCTCTGTTTGCTCTTGTTTTATTTGCCTCCTGGTTTGTATTCCTGCGTCTTAAAAGCACCAGTTATTACCTGAAGCTGAAAGGTATGATGCGTGGTTTTGTTGATGGTATAAGAACAATTGGAAATCTCAAAAATCGAAATCTGTTTCTGCTTTACACCATACTTATATGGTTCATGTATTTCATGATGTCGTATCTGTGCTTTTTCAGCTTTCAAAACACCTCCGGTTTAGGTGTAGTTGCTGGGCTGGCTGTAATGGTTTTTGGTGCATTTGGATGGGCAGCACCTGTGCAGGGTGGGTTTGGAACTTATCATGCAATAGTAACGCAGTCCTTATTGGTATTTGGAATTGGAAATGATGATGGGCTTGCCTATGCAATACTTACACATGCAACGCAGGTTTTTGGAATGGTTGTTTTTGGGTTGCTCTCATTATTGGTATTGCCAGTTCTTAATCGGAAAAAGAAAATGGCATGAACTATTATGATGGAATAAAAAAGAAAATTGCAGAATGGCCTGAGCTGAAAAAGATGATTGCCCTATGGCGGTTTAAAAATCAAAAAATTGTTTTTACCAACGGTTGCTTTGACTTAATTCATCAGGGACATATTCATTTACTCACTACCGCAGGATCCTTTGGCGATGTTTTGATTGTAGCCTTGAATACCGATGCTTCAATTGCAAAGCTAAAGCCTGGCCGTCCCCTACAGGATCAGTTTTCCAGATCATTGATCATGGCCTCATTTACATTTGTAGATGTCGTGATTTTGTTCGGTGAAGAAACACCTTATGAACTGATTCAAAAAGTTCAGCCTGATGTGCTGGTAAAAGGCGGCGATTATACCCCCGACGATGTTGTTGGAAAAGAATTCGTAGAAAAGCATGGTGGAAAAGTAGAATTGGTGAAATGTGCTGAAGGATATTCTACCACTAATATTCTTCTGAAAATAAAAGGTGGTCGTTACTACGAGACAGAATAAGATTAGAATTCGTCAATGGTTTAGAAACACAGTTCATGGCGGGCCTGACCCGCCATCTCTCATTTATTAGTCGCCAGTAATGATTTCAAATAGAATGAAGATACTAATAATTAGTATGTTTTGCCAGCCTAACTTTTATTTTAGAAGGCACTAATAAATTTTTATAACTATCGCGATAGCAACTAAAACAACCAGGGATATTTAGTGTTCTTCTTTATCTGCATATGAAAGAGGTATCTCTTGTTTTCCCTCACCAGCTATTTGAAGACAATCCGTGTATAGCGAAGGGCAGGGACGTGTTTCTTTTAGAGGATGAATTATATTTTAGACAGTATCCATTTCACAAGAAAAAAATCCTGCTTCATCGTGCATCAATGAAATTCTATGAGCATTTCTTAAAAACGAAACACCTGCGTGTTATTTACATTTCATGCTTTGATGACCTCCATTCGCTCAAGAATCTTTTTTCACACTTTAAAGCTGAAGGTATTGTTGCAGTGCATTATTGCTATACCGCAGATTATCTGCTGGAACGACGTTTAAAAAGATATAGTGAAAGACATGGCATATCGCTTCAACAGTCAGCTTCACCTTGTTTTATAAATACGAAAGAATCTCTTGCGGAATATTTTGACAAAAAAGAAAAATTCTTTCTTCACGATTTTTATATAAAGCAAAGAAAGCAATTGGATGTGCTGATGGTGAACCATAAACCGGTGGGAGGAAAATGGAGCTTCGATGAGCTGAACCGGAAAAGGATTCCAAAAGGTTTTTCCATACCGGAATCAAAAATTCCTGCACCTAACCAATTCATAACCGAGGCAGAGAAATATGTTTCGAAGCATTTCTCTGACAATTATGGTGATGCTTTCTTTTTTCAATATCCAGCCACATTCAAAGATGCATTGAATTGGCTCGACGATTTCCTGATCGAGCGATTAATCCATTTCGGTCCCTTTCAGGATGCCATAATTAAAAAGGAATCTACTCTTTTTCATTCTATACTCACGCCTTTGCTTAATACCGGATTGCTAACCCCAAAGATTGTGATCGACAGGGTGATGGAATTTTCTTCAGATCATCCTATTCCCTTATCGTCGCTGGAAGGCTTTATCAGGCAGGTCATTGGCTGGCGTGAGTTTATGCGAGGTGTTTACGATAAAGCGGGAGTACAGCAACGAACAAGTAATTTCTGGCAGCATAACCAAAGCCTTCCAGCATCATTTTACAACGCAACTACAGGAATTGAACCAGTAGATGCGGTGATCAGCAAATTGCTGAACCATGCATATTCACACCATATCGAACGACTTATGGTAATGGGTAATTTTATGCTGCTGTGCCAGATCCATCCAAACCATGTTTATAAGTGGTTTATGGAATGGTATATAGATTCCTATGATTGGGTGATGGTACCAAATGTTTATGGAATGAGCCAGTTTGCTGATGGTGGTTTAATGAGCACTAAACCTTACATAAGCGGATCAAACTATCTCATGAAGATGGGAGATTACAAAAAAGGAAAATGGTGTGAGGTGTGGGACGCTCTTTACTGGAGATTTATTTATGCAAACAGGGATTTTTTCAGCAGCAACAGCCGAACGGTGATGGTTGCTAATCTTTCTTTAAAAATGGATAAGAATAAGTTAGATCATCATTTAAAAGTTGCTGAGGAGTATATGGAACTGTTGTGTTAAATAACTTGACGACATAAAGGTTTCATATTTCTGGAATATTGCTGATGCGTTCATAGGCGAGTTTTTGATGGCTTAATGCTCCATGCGGGTATCCTCTTTAACACCTTTTCATACACAGGGCAGGCAGGAGAATGAGCACCAGGTAAATATCCGGTGCTCATCAAAAATTCATTTACTATTTCGCCACCGGTAAATTTAAAGGTCTGCTTAAAAAGCTTTACCCATTCTTCTTTTGTCAATGGGTGATTTTGATCAAGCCACTTTTTAAAGGAGCCGTTATCTCTTTGAATTATTTTGATGCGTTTAGCATTCCCTATGGCAGCTTCAATTTTCAACCTGTTGCGTATTATGCCGGCATTATTCAACAATCTGTTTACATCATCATCATTATAGGCCACCACTTTTTCAATATTAAATCCGTTGTAGGCGCGTGTGAAATTTTCCTTTTTATTCAGGATTGTACTCCATGAAAGGCCTGCCTGGTTGATTTCAAGTACTAAACGTTCGAAAAGCCTATTGTCACTTTTTATTGGAAATCCATATTCCGTATCATGATATTTTTTATGAACGTTACTCCGTTCCATGTTTAATACAGCCTCGCAATATGCAGTAGCCATCACTCTCCCGTTATAATATATTGTATTCCCCGCTCAACAATGTTGTCGTAACCCGCTGCTTCTGCCACAGGATCAAGATCAATAAGCACATCAGGCGGAATGCCGTTTTCCCAATTGTCATTCTGAGGTGATAGGGTTCGGGTAACAGAAAATCTGTAAGTCCATCCATTGGGTAGCTCAGCAGCTGTGGGTGCTCCGAGTCCGCCACCGGTCGAATCTCCTATAGATTTAAAGTATGGCAACGATCTGGCTGCAAGGGTGAATAATGAAGTCGCGCTATAAGAGCCACGGTTAGTTAGCAACGCTGTTCGTTTATTGAACTGTTGGGAGCCCACAGGCTGAATGTACACCATCTCATCATCCCCGAAATCTTCTGCACCGGGGCCGGTTTTAATTTGAGAAATGTAGGCAAGCCTCGTGCTGTCAACAAAGCGATTGATGAAAGTGAATACATTTGAGACAGCCCCACCGCCATTGCTGCGCACGTCAATGATTACCCCATCAACATTTTCATCATTGAACCTGCTCACCACATAATTAACATCTGATGGTTTTAACTGATCAGAAAAAGAACGGTAACGAATGTATCCAATCTTCACCCCCAGCGTGTCGAAAATTGAATTTTGTATCGGACCTGTGATATAATATTGATCAGGATTTCTCAGCAGATAATTTTCAAGCACAACACGCCCGTCATAATTTTCAGGAGAGTTGAGTGTGATAGGAAAATATATTGAAAGGTTAAATGGTGAGGTAAGGTTTACATGTCCATCCTTCAATTCGTTCATCATGTTTGCAAGCACAGAAAACAATTCTTCCTGCGACATGCCATCATGAATCTGGGCATTGTATTCATCATGAATTGCATTCCAATCCAACCCTTTATAATCAAGATAGGAATAACGGTTTTTAATGTCATTCCATAGATATTCAAAATTCTCTTTGGGATTATTCGCAATATCCTCATCAAGGAAAACTTTCCTGCATGAGCTAATTGTTAGTTGTATTAACAGTAACATAGCAAGTATTATATTATTAGAAATATTTTTCATGAAATTCCTTTTATAGCCTCTCGGATAATTTCAATAATTACTTTGTTAAACTTTTTTCCTCATCCCTCCCTTCTCCACGGGAGAAGGGCGTTGTTGAAGACATGTTTTTTGAAATGAACTTCTTTTCTCTCAGTTAAACTTTTTTAAGGTGCTAAAAATACTACCCTCTATTATCTATCAATCACTTTTCTACCATCAATCTTAAAAGCTAACGACACCTCAATTCCACCCGCTACGCCCTGTAATTTGGCCAAACTATTATTGTATCGAAACGCCTGCCACTGATATGCTATTCTGAGAGTGTTATAATTGGCAAGCGGAGCAAGCAGTTCAATTTGCGACTGAAGCATTACAAAATTATGAAGTGAGGTAAATGTAAGGTTGGCATTCATCTCACGATATAAATTATCGAGAAAAGCACCATTGGCAAAATGACGGATGCCGGCATAGTTAGGTCGGGTTATGGCACCTGCCAGTGGAATACCCAATTGCCAGCCGATGAGAAATTTGTGCTCCGGGTTTCTGAAGTTCACAAAAAGAAATCTTTCCCCCGTCTTCAGTTTAAATTTATATTCAAGGCGATTTGATAATCCTGCATTTGACCAGATGTCATAAGCATACGCAGCATTCTGAAATTTCTCATTGAATCTATGAGTGTACTCCGCGTTCACGAGATAACCCACGCTCCAGCGGAGTCGCTGTCCTATGAAATCTTTTACCTGCCAGGTTCGTGAAGTATTAATCCTGAAAGTAAGTAGATTGGTCCGGTCGTCGCTATAGTAATATCCCGGAGCATCATTCAGATGCTGAGTTCCTGCCAACATATTTAGATACCCGTAATAGGTTGGAAACCGTTTCTCTAACCCTAACTTCAAAAGCGGAATCATAAACCCATTAGAAATATAGGTGTTGGGTGAAACAATAAAATCTTTATAGGATTGCTCCATGAAGACAGGCCCAATGTTGAGATAAACATTTCCCTTGATCTTTCGGCCTGAAGAATCCTTTAAACGTGAGAAATCATGGTGGTTAAAATGAGAGGGTGCCTTTAATGTCTGACCATAAGAAATGGAGCAAAGTGATAAGAATGCCACAGTGAGCAGCAATCGCCCGGAAAGTGTTGGGATGAGAGCGCTATTTATAGACTGAAAGTTAATTTTCATAAAATAGTGATTGCAAATTATAACAAAGTTCTGCTCGCACAAACGGCAGAAATTTCCTTTTAATTTTGACTGGAAGAATTTTCAAATGCATTTTCAACAAATAAATGAAGATCACCTGCAATATTTCAGATCGGTTATCGGTGAGCAGAATGTGCTTACCGATGAGGAGGCGCTTCTACATTATGGTCATGATGAAACAGAAGACCTGAAATTTCCCCCTGAAGTAGTATTGAAGCCCGCATCGGCGATAGAAATCAGCTCACTCGTTGCTTTTTGCAATCAAAACAATATTTGTATCACAACACGAGGTGGCGGTACCGGCTTGAGTGGCGGGGCGCTCCCTGTATTTGGTGGTGTAGTTCTCTCAACAGAGCGATTGAATAAAATTATATTCATTGATGAACGCAATCACCAGGTAACCGTGGAGCCGGGTGTGATTACGCAACTTTTGCAGGAAGCCCTGAAACAAAGAGGATTGTTTTATCCTCCCGATCCTGCAAGCAGCGGTTCCTGTTTTATTGGTGGCAACATTGCAGAAAATTCTGGCGGGCCCAAAGCAGTAAAGTATGGGGTGGTGAAAGACTATGTGCTTAACCTTGAGGTGGTGCTTGCAAATGGAGATATAATCTGGACTGGTGCCAACGTACTCAAGAATGCTACTGGTTACAATCTCACCCAACTGATTGTTGGCAGCGAAGGTACTCTTGGCATCGTAACAAAAGCGGTTTTGCGGCTGATTCCGCATCCACAGCACGACCTTCTCATCCTGGTTCCGTTTCGGGTTGCAACAGAGGCATGCGAGGCAGTAAATGCGATCTTCATGGCTGGCATCATTCCTTCGGCATTGGAATTCATCGAGCGTGATGCGATAGCCTGGACGATGAGCTTCATGCACCTGCCCGGCATTCCACTGCCGCCTGACATACAGGCGCACCTGCTGATTGAAGTAGACGGAAACGATATTGATCAACTCTATAAAGAGATTGAACTTATAACAATAGTGGTTGAAAAATTTAATGTCGGAGACATTTTGTTTGCCGATTCGGCCGATCAAAAAACTAATTTATGGCGGCTGCGCAGAAGCGTAGCTGAAGCCGTGAAAGCAAATTCAATCTTCAAGGAAGAAGACACCGTAGTACCCCGAGCGGAGCTTCCAAAGCTGTTTGCAGGTGTAAAAGAAATCGGGAGACAATATGGGTTTAAGTCTGTTTGTTACGGACATGCCGGCGATGGAAACCTTCATGTTAATATTATCAAAGGAGATTTAAGTGAGGAGGAATGGACACAGAAATTGCCTTTAGGCATAAGAGAAATCTTCAGGCTCTGCGTTAAGCTCGGCGGCACC
>JACCZV010000224.1 GCA_013695775.1 Chitinophagales bacterium
GTTATCACCATCATCAATTCCCCAGATATCGAAATTCCAGTTTCCGGCACCATGCTCCAAATATACTTCATCAATCACCGGTGCATACTCAATGCAGTAATAGCAGGTAGTGAAAAAGAAATCGAGCATGATGGTACTCCCGCCATCAAGGGTATTAAATAGATTCCGCTCTACACCATCCGTCGTGGTAATGGTGAAATCAATAGCTGCGTTAGGCTGGGCAAACGAGCAGGAAGCAGCAATTATAAGAGTTAAGCTAAGTATGAATGTCTTCATGATAGGAGAATTTTAGTAAAGATAATCAACATGAATGATAGAAATTTCTCAGAGCCTTGCGAATATAGTATCTCTCCTGCATCCGATTTCACTAATCTGCTTGCTCAATGTTATAATGATCTATTATAGCAATTAATTATTTGAAGCTGATTGCAGGTTACTTTTGGTAACCCTTCTCCTATTAAAACATTTCCCATATCTTGCATCATAAATATCTTCTAATGCAAAAAGCATTTGCTTTTTTATTGCTTGTTAGTTGCTTTTGCTCTGCATTCTGTCAGGAACCGGAAAAAAGAAAGGCGGAGGCTTCCATTGATGGAAACTCAGTGATTTCCATGTATCCCTTTCAGTTTATTTTTAGCAGCTTTAAGCTGGGCTTTGAGCAAAAAATTTCTGAGAAACTGTCTCTCAAAGGCATGGCTTCTTTAGGGTTAAATGAACATTCGTTGATTTATGATGTGGAAAATTATTCTGCTTTCTCTATAGAGGGTCAACTCAGATACTTTCCTATGAAAAAGTCTCTTTCAGGTATCTATGGTGCTGTTTATTTTTACGACAGAGGCGCATCTTTTGAAGAATTTATAATTTTCCCAGGGCCTTTTCCTATTCCCGCAACGACAACTTACAATCTCAACTCTATTGGTGGAGGTGTATTATTTGGTGTTCAGTTGTTTGCACGGAAAATCGTCTCCTTTGATTTTTATGCCGGAGGAGGTCCAAACATTCCTATTAAGAAAGCGCCAACCAACAATCCTAACAATACCTTTGGGTCCGATTTGATTTTTAACAACTACCGAAAGGCTATCGGTTTTCACAGTGGCTTTAGTATTGGATTGGTATTAAAATAACGGGCTTAGGCTATTTCATACTCAATAGCTTTGCCCTGATTAATGTTCTTTCGAGCTAAGCAATTGCAGAAGACGATCCGGCCTTCTATATCATCCAAATTCCTTCCACAAGAATAGGTTTATCATCAATTTTAATTCAAAATTATCCTTTAGCTTTGTCGCTTCTAAATGGTCAGATGGCCGAGTGGCTAGGCAGAGCTCTGCAAAAGCTCTTACAGCGGTTCGAATCCGCTTCTGACCTCATCTTCATTAAACTTCTTTTGTATTAATTAGTCTGCTATAGACTTAATCAAATCACCCATTCACGCTTAGTAAAAGTTAGATGGTGCGCAGTTACATTGTCATTACTATGTCATTAGCCAGTAACCAAAATATTGGATCCTTTTCATTGGCACCTAATTGGATATGCATTATTTCTATGATCTGATTCTACATTAACTATATTGTAAATCCACTTTCATGAGAATTAATCGTCAGCGCTTCGTACTGCTTGGTGTGGCATTGATTTCTTCTGCTTTCGCGTCAGCACAGGAGTATTTCGGTCAGAATAAGGTGAAGTATGATCAGTTTGAATGGGCAGTATTTAATACTCCCCACTTTCAAATTTATTATTATGAAGAGGAGAAAGATGCCGTAAAAGATGTGGCGCAGATTTCTGAAATTTGGTACGACCGACTTTCGAAGATATTCAGACATCAGTTTAGCGAACTCAACCCATTAATCCTTTATGCAAGTCCTGAGCATTTTCAGCAAACAGACATCATTCCGGGTTTGATCGGTGAGGGGATCGGTGGAGTTACTGAGGGAAACAAGAACCGTGTAATTATCCCGTTAGTCGGCTCATGGCAGGATAATAATCACGTTATAGGGCATGAGCTTGTGCATGCTTTTCAATACGATATTCTTACACACGGAGATTCTACAAGTATAAGAAATATTGGCAACCTGCCTCTTTGGTTCATTGAAGGACTGGCAGAATATCTATCAATCGGTACTTATGACCCAAATACAACCATGTGGCTAAGAGATGCGGTGATGAATGATAAATTTCCCTCTCTCCGCAAAATGACAAACGACTATCACTATTTCCCCTATCGCTGGGGACAGGCCTTCTGGGCTTATGCAACCGGCATTAAGGGAGATAACATCATTCCTGAATTGTTTAAAGAGTGTGCTATATATGGTTATGAAAGGGGGATCGAAAGAGTCTTTGACATAAAATCGAAAGAGTTTTCAAAAAGATGGAAGGAAACAGTAGAATCTTATTATCGCCCTTACATCAATAGCCCTTCAGACGAATATAGCTCTGGCCGGCGGATGTTCGAAGACCGGAAAGCGATCAATGAACAGGATTTTGCTCCTGCGGTTAGCCCTAATGGTAAATATGTAGTTTTTCTATCCGCACGAAATGTATTTTCTCTTGATCTTTTTCTTGCCGATGCCCGATCAAGGAAAATAATCAGACGCTTAAAAACAGAGACATCTAATTCTCATGGAAATGCACTGCGGCTGATAGAATCGGCAGCAACATGGTCACCTGATAGCAAAAATCTTGCTTTCGTCAGCTATGAGGCGGGCAGACATTACATCAACATTGTAGAGGCAGTAAATGGTAAAACAAAAGAAAAATTTTCTATAGATGATGTTCAAAGTTTGCTAAACCCCTCATGGTCGCCGGATGGTAAAAATATTGTGTTCAGTGGCGTGAACCAGGGAAGCAGCGATCTTTATCTGTATGATCTGAAAAACAAGCAGACTACCAGACTTACTCATGATAAATTTTCTGACTTGCAGCCATCCTGGTCACCAGACAGCAGATCAATTGTATTCACGACAAATCGATTTTCAGATACCGATTTCTCTAAATATGTTTTTGGCAATTATGAACTCGCCACTCTTGATCTGCAGACTCATTCCTTATCAGAGATTTCCTTATTTGCTGATGTAAACCATATCAACCCCCTGTTTGGAAAAGACAGCCTTCTATATTTTATTGCTTCTCCTGACGGTGTGAGTAATATTTATAGATATAATTTTAAAACATCCATGGTTGAGGGCATCACCCATGAAAAAACAGCAACCGCTGGTATTACTGCTCTTTCGCCCGCCCTTTCTATTGCTACAAAAACCGGAGACCTCTTTTACTCCGTATTCAAAGGAACCGGATATCAGTTGTATTCCTTAAAAATGGATAAGAAACTAAAGGCTGTTCCTATTGATATGAATGCAGTTTCTAATAGGGAGGCTGGTGAGCTACTTCCGATAGATAGAATTTCCGGTAGTTCTGTGAATGAATACCTGGAGTCCATTCCTTCATCCATTTATAAAGATTCTGTTTTCAGCAACCTTCCCTATAAGCCTAAGCTTTCCTTGTCGAGCATCAGCAATGCAGGTATTGGAATAGGAATGAGCCCCTATGGTGCCGCTTACGGAGGTGCGGTAAGTCTCCTGTTCAGCGATATGCTTGATCAACACTTAGTATATGGCGCTATTTCATCTTCCGGAAATATCCTTGATATAGGTGGAATAGTTGGATATCTTAATCAAAAAAAACGGTACTCCTGGGGTCTGTCGCTTTCGCATACGCCTTATGGTGCAGGAAGCTTTATAAGCTATTATGAGACAGTAACAGTAGATGGGATACCTACAACTATTTATGTGCTCGATCAATACATCCAGCGACAGTTTGATGATCAATTAAGTGTGTATGCCAGTTATCCTTTCACGCGAGTTAACCGAATAGAGGGATCCTTGTCCTTTGACGTAGTTAATTATTCTTACCAATTGGTTAAAGATCAATACCTCCTGAATGGCTTTCTTCTTAATGAGGATCAGTATAAACTTGATGCGCCTCCGGGCTTTCAATATGGCACAGCTTCCCTTGCATTGGTAGGTGATGATTCAAGATTTGGATTCACCTCTCCTTTAGATGGTTACCGATATCGCATGCAGGCTGGTGCTACTACCGGTTCCTTCACTTTTGGAACTGCGCTGGCAGACTTCAGATATTATAAATATGTGAAACCTCTCTCTTTTGCGTTCCGCGCCATGCATTATGGCCGCTACTTTGGAGCTGCTGATTCTTCTATCATCTCCCCACTCACAGTAGGGAATGATGCTTTTGTGCGAGGATATAATTTTTATTCTTATAACCCCAGCGAGGTCACTTATGATGCTTCAGGCAATAGCATAGAGATTAATAATCTCTTCGGAAGTAAGCTTGGTGTGGTGAATTTCGAAATTCGGTTCCCCCTGACAGGCCCGCGAGAGATCGCTCCCATAAAAAGTCTGGCGCTGCCTTCCACAATCAGTTTATTCTTTGATGGAGGCATTGCATGGACAGGATCTGAAACTCCAAAATTAATGTGGACGGACAATCAATTGGAACGTACTCCTATATTTAGCACAGGATTATCACTTCGGGTAAATATCTTCGGATACCTGGTGGCAGAAGGATTTTATGCAATACCATTTCAGCGTCCTGCACATGCCTCTCTTACAAAAGGTGTGGTTGGATTGCTGCTGTATCCGGGTTGGTAATTAATTAGACCTGGATATTCATTGCTCTAGCCTTGGCACTATGTATTTCAGGAATATTTGTTCTTCAGGAATATTTGCTCTTATGGAAACTATCAGTGATTGTAGTTATTATTTCAGGCTTATAAAATTCTAACTGACCTGCTGAAAGCCTGACGGATGTTTTTCTACTTTTAACATCATGACGTCATTAAAGTACACCAACCATCGAATAATTAATAAGCTCAGCTTCAAAACAGGTTATTTTACCCGACATTTAATATTGCCTGCTTTCCTTTTTATATCTCTTTATCACTTCTCATTTGCCCAATCCTCTGATTCACTATTAAGAAGCAAGGAATCAGATTATTCATCTTTAAAGGAAGCTCATCACTCTTATGACCCTTATCTTAGAATTGGAGTTCCGGCCTTAATGATTGGTTACGGCTTTACAGCCCTGGAGAATTCACATTTAAAGTCTCTGGATATTTCTATAAGAAATAATGTAACTGAAAATCATCCTGATTTTAGTACCAGTCTTGACGATTACCTGATCATCATGCCTGCGGTTGCGGTTTATGCATTGAATTTTTCCGGAGTTCATGGTACAAATAATTTCCGAGACCGAACCATTGTTTTAGGGATCTCACTAATAGCAGAAAAAGTAATTGTGACAAGCCTCAAGCACTTTTCCCATCAAGAAAGACCTGATGGAAGCGACTATCTTTCATTCCCTTCAGGACACACCACAACGGCTTTTGCCACTGCCGAATTTCTAAGGCAAGAGTACAAAGATGTTTCACCCTGGATAGGAATTGCCGGATATGCAACAGCTACAATATCCGGTGCACTCCGAGTATATAATAATCGACATTGGTTCAGCAATGTAGTGGCAGGTGCCGGATTTGGCATTTTAAGCACTGAATTCGCCTATGCCGTTCTTCCCGTCATCCAGAGAAAAATATTTTGCCATTCAAAATCAGATGCATTGTTACTTCCATACTATAATAGCAGTGGAAAAGGGCTTACACTCGTAATTTATTATTGAACGGAAATCTTCTTTTTTCTCAGTGAAATATAAAGGATTATCAGAAAGAATGTTCCGGATTATTTGGAAGCGGTTTCTACCGGAAGATACAGCGTCATGCCTCCTGCAAGGGTGAGATCATCAACATGCCCCGATACTGTTTTATCATTGCTGACAAAGTGAAGATGCATCTTTGTGTTATGTTCTGCCAGCACCCGGTATTGCTTTGTGCAATAGAACCCTAAAATCGTTGTATGAACATTGCTTGCTTCGCCTTTCAGCCCGGAGTTCTTAACTTTTTTATTTGTTACCTCCTTATCATTCTCTTTCCAATCACTTACTCTCCAGTTAATTTTTTGAGCTGTACCTTTTAATAAAAAGGGGAATGGCTCATTGGCATTTATGTTTTCATTTTTTGCCGAAGTCATCACGAAATTTTCAAGCTGTTTCCAGTTCAACACCGCTGCAGGCAGTGAAATTTCTTTCCATTCCTCCACCTGCGCATAAACGAGCAAGGTTGCTTCTGTATTCCAGGATGAATCAATTGAAACAGAATTTCCATGAACAAAGGAGGTATACGGCCTTCCATCTTCAATTACAATAAATCCTTTCAAGTTTGTTGCAGAGCCAATGGCATATATATCGGACTTGCTGGCCAAATCCTGCAAGCTGATATGTGTCGACATATCTCCTTTCTTTATAAGGTTCTCCATTTCTCCTACTGTAACAGCATTATAGCTTTTTTGAGAGTTGCACGAAAGAATACAAATACATGCCAACGCGAAAGTGAGAATAACAGCTCTGGTAATTTTCATATGTTGAATTCGCGGGTAATATAAAGATTCAATAGCCCTTGTATATTCTTCAGTGCTCCTTATTTCATACACATAATTATAAACGTCCTTAGAACGCAAGAGAAGTTGAAAAGTGATTAGTCTGAGCTAATCTGAAGGGTCGGCAGGAAGATACAGAGTCATTCTGCCATCCAGCTTCATATCTTCGATTCGCCCCGAAAGTGTGTGCTTTTCATTTATAAAATGAATGTGTAAAACGGTTTCCTGATGTACAAAAATTTCTTTAGGGTCTTTAGAGTAAAAACCTATTGCAACAATTTTTTCATCTGCTATTCGCCCGGAAACACCTAATGTGAGTATTTTCTTGTAGGTGATTTCCTTAATATTTGGCCGCCAGTTCAACACATGCCAATTTAATTCAGCGGCAGTACCCTCCAGCATAAATGGAAAAGCTTTTGTGCGTGACACATTGTATTTATTGGCCTGGTTAGAGATAAGCTGCTCCAATTGCTTCCAGGTTATTACCTTCTTCGGAATCTCAAATGGTTTCCATTTCTCAACATGGGAATAAAGCAGCAGCGTGGCTTCTGCGTTATAGGAAGAATCAATACGAGCATTTTTGTTGGTATCTACATAGCTGGTAAATGAACGCCCGCCCAGGATGGTAATAAAGCCTTCATTATTCGTGACCGTCCCGATGGCGTAAAGATCATTTTGATCTTTGAAATCCTCTAACCTGGCATGGGAGCTTAAATCCCCATCACGTATAAGATTTTCCAGCTCACCTACCCGTGTTACAGTAACAACATGCCGGTGATCGCAGGCAGCTATCAGCGAAAAGATCAATAAAGAAAGACTCCGTAAATAAATTCTTATCATGAAAACACAATCAAATTAAACAAAAATATAAAAAGTGGACGTTGGGGTGCTTTATACTAAATTTATTGTAAAGGGCTTCTTCCGGATAAATTAAAATTGAATTGAATACTTTTATTCCCATCCCAAAAAAATAACATAATATGGAATATAAAAGATTGGGCAAGTCAGGTTTGCCCTTAAGCGTTTTTTCACTGGGCTCATGGCTTACGTTTGGAAAACAGATAGACGATGATGTTGCAGAAAAGATAATGAAAATTGCCTATGATAATGGTGTGAATTTCTTTGATAATGCTGAGATATATGCGCGTGGCAAATCTGAAAAGGTGATGGGGAAAATCCTGAAGAAGATGAAGTGGGACAGGGACTCTTATTGCGTTTCAAGCAAAGTTTTTTTTGGGGTTGGAAAGCTGCCTACCCAAAAAGGACTTCATCGCAAACATGTAACTGAGGCCTGTGAACAGGCAATGAAAAGATTGAATGTAAAATATCTCGATCTTTTCTTCTGTCATCGTCCTGATCCTGAAACACCTATTGAAGAAACCGTATGGGCGATGCATCATCTCATTCAACAGGGTAAGGTACTCTATTGGGGAACATCGGAATGGAGCTCTGATCAGATCATTGAAGCGCATAATATTGCCGAACGACATCATCTGATTGGGCCTACAATGGAGCAACCTCAATATAACATGCTGAACCGGCAAAGATTTGAATCGGAATATAAGGAGCTTTATACAAGGTACGGAATGGGAACAACGATTTGGTCTCCACTGGCCTCAGGGTTGCTCACGGGAAAATATCTTTATTCCCATCCAGAAGATACCCGTTTAAATATGGAGGGTATGGAATGGCTGAAGGAACAAAAGCTCAATGACCCGATGGCTCTTCAAAAAGTAGGAATGATAAAAGCTATTGCTGATGACCTTGACATTTCTATAACCAAATTATCGCTTGCATGGTGCCTGAAGAATCCCAATGTCAGTACTGTGATACTTGGTGCATCGAAAGTAGAACAGTTGAAAGAAAATCTGACAGCATTGGATGCTCTGCCGCTGCTGACGGATAAAGTTATGGAGAATATAGAAGCTGTACTTCAAAACAAGCCATAATTACCAAATTATATTGGTGACTATCTTATCTGAATGATTTATATTCGTTTCGTGGTAGCTAACTTATAATACGTGCATGAGGTCTGTCTATATTATATTTTTTTCTTTTTTCCATTTGCTGCTTCATGCACAGGTTCAGGATGACTTTTCTGATGGAAACTTTACAACCGACCCTGTATGGGAAGGCGACTACACCAAATTTGAGATAAACGCCGCACTTCAACTACATTTAAATGCACCAGCGGTAAGTGATACAGCAATATTATATACTGAAAATAGCAGCATAGACAATACCGAATGGAATTTTTTTGTTAAGATGGATTTTTCTCCATCGGCAAGCAATTATCTGAAGGTTTACCTTGTCTCTGATCAGCCTGATTTTAAAAAACCTCTCAATGGATATTTTTTGAGATTGGGTGAAGACGGAAGCAATGATGCAATCGATCTTTTTCTGCAACAGGGTATCACCGAAACTTTGATTCTATCCGGCATAGATGGACATGTAGCAGCAGATGAGAACTCACTTTCTGTAAAGGTTACACGGGATGATGCCGGCAATTGGGCTCTCTATTCAGATACTTCAGGCGGTACCAGTTATGAATTAGAGGGCACAGCTATTGACAATACAATAACCACAACCAATTACTTTGGATTCTTCTGTAAATATACAAGCACAAGATCCACTTCTTTTTATTTTGATAACATCTATATCGGCCCCTCTGTTGAAGACAATGAGCCACCGCAGATTTTACAAGTAACTCCGATTTCTTTCAGTCAGCTTGATGTATATTTTACTGAACCTGTAGAACTCACATCAGCGGAAAACGTGATTAATTATTCTGTGGATAACGATATTGGAACTCCCTCTTCTGCAATTGTTGATTCAATTATTGAAAACCTTGTTCACCTTACCTTTGCGACTGATTTTATCAGTGGGGTCAATTACACTCTGACTGTTTCCAGCATAAAAGATTTTACAGGAAACATGCTTACATCTGCATCCGCAGGTTTTCTGTTTTATGAAACTCAACAAAATGATGTCGTCATCAATGAGATTATGGCGGACCCTGATCCGCCTGTTGCCTTGCCAGCGGAAGAATTTGTCGAGCTTTTTAATCCGTCTGCCTATCCGGTAGATCTCACGGGGTGGACATTCAGCGATGCTACTTCTGCTGTTACACTGCCATCAATTATTCTCCAACCTGACTCCTTTTTAATCCTATGTAATGAAGCGGATGTAAGTTCATTTGTAATATTTGGAATGGTGGCCGGCTTATCTTCTTTTCCGTCACTGAATAATGACGCTGATGTGCTAACCTTGAGTAATGCTTTCGGAGAAGTAATTTCCTCGGTAAGTTTTAATACAACCTGGTATCAGGATGAGGTGAAATCAGATGGTGGATGGTCCTTGGAATTGATTGATCCAACGAGTACATGTTCCGGCATAAACAACTGGTCAGCATCAGATTCACCCGCGGGCGGTACTCCTGGAATGCAAAATTCTATTTTTGGAGCTTATCCAGATTCAAGTGCACCTCAATTATTGTCAGCAACCCTAATTGGATTAACGCAGATTCAACTAATCTTTGATGAATCGGTAGATAGTACCATTGCGTCAGCCATTTCGCACTATATAATCGAACCCTCTTTAACTATAATTTCTGCTGCTGTATCGGGCCCTGAATTCACCATTGTTGAACTCACTATTAGCACCGCCATAGATTCAAATGTGGTTTATACTGTAATTGTTTCCGGAATGGCTGATTGTTCCGGCAATGTTGCAATAAATGACACCATTCAATTTGCTCAGCCCTCTTCGGCAGTTACAGGCGATATTATTTTGAATGAGATACTCTTCAATCCGAAATCAGGGGGATATGATTATGTTGAAATCTATAACAACAGCGACAAAGTTTTTGACCTCCAGAATTGGCAGCTTGCCAATACTGACGAATATGATTCACTATCATCTCTTAATCCGATTATCGGAGATCACTATCTTTTTTTCCCGGGTCAGTATCTCGTTTTCACAGAAAACGCCACCGTGGTAAAGCAACAGTACATGGTAGCAAATCCTGATTTGTTTGTTGAGATGAGCCTTCCTTCATTAAATGATGATGAGGGAACAATAGTGATTATAAACACTGAAGGCGAGCGTATGGATCAATTGCACTATTCAGAGAGCTGGCATTTCCCTTTCATTGATGAACAAGATGGCGTGGCGCTGGAACGCATAAGCTTTAAGGCACCCACACAAGATTCTTTGAATTGGCATTCAGCAGCTTCTACTGTTGGCTATGGAACGCCGACATATGAAAATTCTCAGCACGCTGAAACTGTTGCACAAGCGGAAATTTCAATTGATCCACAGGTATTCTCACCCGACCAGGATGGATATAATGATGTGGTTACAATTCATTATCAGCTTAAGCAGGCAGGGTTCATTGGCAACGTAAAAATATTCAACAGCAGAGGCACCGAAATTAAGAATCTAGTTCAAAATGCTCTTTTACCCGCTTCCGGCACTTTTATATGGGATGGCATTACTGATGCAAATGATGTAGCTTCTATTGGCATATATATCATTTACACCGAAGTATTTGATCTTGCAGGGTTAGTAGAGCATTATAAAAATGTATGTATAGTTGGGGGAAAGAAACATTAAAAATATCTATCAGGTAATCTATAACTTTTTCCTGGCTCTTACGTAATTATACTCATCATCACCATAAATTCTATCTCTTGCCTCATACTTTGTTACTGGTAGATGACGATGTCACCTTTACTACCGTTATTAAATCGTCACTCGAAAAGGAGGGATATCAGGTTTACGCAGCCAACCACGCAAAGGAAGCAATGGAGTATCTCGATCATCATCATCGCGATATAGAAGTGATGCTGCTTGACTGGAGCATGCCCGATGTCTCCGGCATTGAATTGCTACGGCAGGTGAAACAGGATAAAACCTACGAAAACATACCGGTGATCATGCATACAGTGTTGGGAAACGCTGAATACATACAGCAGGGCCTGGAAGCAGGCGCATTTTTTTATCTTGTAAAGCCTGTAAAAAAAACGCTTCTTATTTCTACTATTCGCGCTGCACTCCTTGATCTTAAACGACGGCGTGATCTGCTATCAAAATTGAGGGATAGTCAACGGGCTCTTCGATTTATGGTTGAAGGAACTTTCCATTTTCGGACGGTTCAGCAAGGCGATAACCTAGCAGTTCGCATCGCAAATGAGTGCCCGAATCCACAGGAAGCCATTTATATATCTGAACTGTTTGCAAATGCAGTAGAACATGGCAATGTAACTCTTAGTTATGATGAAAAAACAAAACTCATCTCACAAAATAAATTACAGGAAGAAGTTGAGCGGAGGCTTGCACTTCCTGAACACAGGGATAAATATGTAACAGTCACTTTCAAAAAAAACCCTGACCGCATATCTATTCTCGTAGAGGATATGGGAAATGGTTTCGATTTTATAAAATATCTTCAGTTTGATGACGGCCGCGTTTTAGATAATCACGGCAGAGGCATTGCAATAGTAAATGCTCTTCTCACTCTAAATTATCTTGAAAAAGGTAATAAGGCGGTTGTAGAAATTCCAGTATACTAACCTCTAAATAGTGAGACCTAATTCCGACTCAGCCGATGAGACGATTCCTTTTGCCGCTTTCAATCCCCTACTATAATAAATAACCCAAATGAAAAGGTGCTGCTGCAAATGACCTTGCCCAATTTTGAGCGCCAACACTTAATGTTATGGCATCCCTAATATGCCCAACTAACAGCTTGGTGCATTGCTAGGCAATAAACTTCTATTCAAAGAGAGAGACTATCCTTAAGCCGTCATTGCAAACGGAGTGAAGCAATCCCATGATAAGAGCAGGCTGCATAATTTCCTGAGATTGCTTCTCCGCCGAAAAGGCGGATCGCAATGACGTTATGATGCCGTCCTGGGAGACAATTTCAATGAAATAGAGCCATAAAATAAAGGATAATGCTGATATGGGGGCAAACCCCATCACCTCTTAAATCATACATTTGTTGATTGAAATTCCGTTTTATTAGTGATCGAAATATTCTTTCCTAACTCCGCCTTATGAAACGAATTGCCATATTCGCCTCAGGGAACGGATCAAATGCAAAAGCTATTATTCAATATTTTCAAGGCAATAAGAACATCAGAATTGAAACAATCGTCTGCAATAATCCAAAGGCCAAAGTTATTGAGGTAGCCCGCGAGCTTAATATACCGTGCAGACTTATAACAAGGCAGGATTTGTACATAGAGGATGATATACTTAATTTTCTAAAGGCATCCCATATTGATCTTATAGTTCTCGCCGGATTTCTTTGGCTTATACCAGAAAAACTTCTCTCCGCATTTCCTGATAAGATCATAAACATTCATCCGGCGTTGCTCCCAAAATTTGGTGGTAAAAATATGTATGGAAATCGTGTTCATGAGTCAGTTTTAAACGCAGGAGAAAAAGAGACAGGCATCACCATCCATTTACTTAATGAGAAATATGACGAGGGAAAGATCAAATTTCAAAAAACCTGCGCTATTGATTCGAGTGATTCTGCTGAAGACATTTCGCGCAAAGTGCAAAAGCTGGAACACGAATGGTATCCTAAAATTATTGAGGGGATACTGACCTCATGATTTCTTTATACTTCCTTTTGGGATTGTTCACCAAATTATATACAGCTTTTTTAATTATTGATTTTTTTCTGTTACCATCTTTGAAAGAACTACTCAGGAGGTTCAGATCTAAAGCATATATCTTTCCTCCTGTTACAAAGCGCTTTTCATCAGCAATGAATAACTGATTGCCCGTCGCAAAACAGATGCCCTCCTTTTGGGTATATCCCTTTAATCGAATTTGATATGCATTTCCCTTAAAAAAATCACTATTACTGTAATCAGTAAAAACCAATAATGAAAAATAAGTCAGCAGCACTATTATTTTTCCATCACTGCTGATGTCTGCGGCCGTAACAGGCTCACCAATATTGAAGCTGTCAATTAATTCAGCTATGTAATCGCCCGGCTCGCTGCTTAAACGGTACATTTTAGTGAAACCCCTGTTCCTGGCAGAGACATTTTTAGAGAAAAGATATAGCGAATCATTATAATAGAAGAATGCCTCGCAGTCATAATTCCAATTAGTTGGTGGTGGAGGAAATTCTTTTTGATCGGGGTAACGAAAAGTTATTATCGGCTGCATCCCATTTTCCAGGTTGCCGGAAGAATCCTGTTCAATCACATATATAGTGAGATTGTGCCTGCTGTTATGATTATTCCCAAAATCTCCTATATACAATTTTCTGTCTTCGCCCGCTGCAAGATCTTCCCAGTCATGATTAAATATGGATTGGTTAGAAATACTTTCTACTGTAAGG
>JACCZV010000278.1 GCA_013695775.1 Chitinophagales bacterium
ATGCTTGCCCTCACATTCTGCGACAAGGCCGATTACGATAAAGTACAGGAAGATGATGTGATAGACATTGTCGGTCTAACTACTTTTGAACCTGATGTTCCGCTTACAATGGTGCTCCACCATAAAGACGGGTCGAAAGAGGGAATATTATTGAATCATACATTCAATGCAGCGCAGATAGAATGGTTTAAAGCTGGCAGCGCCTTAAACCTTATTAAGTTGGCTAATAAAATCGGTCAGGAAAACTAACTGGTTATTTAACCTACATCTGCTATTGTATGTGTTAAGAGCATCGGAGCTAATCCCGGCTTGTCAGATGATAAAATTATATTAAGGGATGAACTGTGCACTTGTTAGTCAGGTGCTTTCTTTTTAATTATATAAATTTGGTCGTTACATACCCTGATGAGAAAGTTGTCATATGTCTGTGTTGTGGTTGTTATACTTATCAGCCTTGTAATCCATAAAGGCTGGGCACAACAATATGATTTAGGTATTGAACTTGGGATATCTGGTTTTTATGGTGATCTGGGAGGTGCCAATTATATTGGCAGGCCCCTATTTTTCGATCTAGAAAAAACTCTGATGAAGCCGGCTGCAGGTCTTCATTTCAGATATTACTTTAATCGTCGGATTTCTGCCCGCACCACTTTTTCATATACAGAAGTTGCAGGTGATGATAAACTTATTCAGCCAAGGCAAGAATTTTCTCCCGAATGGTTTCGATGGTATAGAAATCTGAACTTCCAATCACACATCATCGAAGGCACTTTTATTTTAGAAGCTAACCTTATATTTTTTGAGCCAGGTTCAAAGCGATACCGGTTCGCGCCTTACGTTCTTGGGGGTCTTGGGTTATTCCATTTTAATCCGCAGGCTTTTTATTGGGGTGATCTTATAGATCTTAAGCCATTGAGAACAGAGGGGCAAGGTTTCCTCGGTACCGGGGTGCAGGAATATTCTCTCCTACAGCCTGTAATTCCACTTGGCATCGGGCTTAGGTATAATATTTCAGGCAGCATAATCTTCGGGTTAGAATACCGTACAAATTTTACTTTTACTGATTACGTCGATGATGTAAGCGGGCACTATGTTGCACAAGAGGATTTCAATAAATTTTTTACCGACCCTTCTACTGCAGCACTTGCCTATGATCTGTCAGTCCAATCGGAGGGGATGGACCCGGACGGCACATTAGCCTATATAACTGGACCTAATCAGCAAAGAGGTGATGCAAAAGACAAAGACCACTACTTTCTTATGCAGGTATCTTTTTCATACCTGCTATTTAATGACAATGCCGCAGCATCGGGATTTAATAAGAGGAGAATGATCTACCCCCGCAAGGTCTGGCGAACAGATCAAATGTTTAAAAACAAAAAATTTTAATGATATGGAAATCAGGGTGAGAAGGAGAAAAGTTATTAGAGGGGAAAATTCAAGAGGTAGTCATCGATTAAGAAGTGGAAAAAAGGGATTGCAACATACACATCCAATTTTGCACACTTTTTCTTTCCCTTTATTCTCACATTGATTAGACATGGATAATTTTTTAATCGTTAATCTTTAAGATATATTCCCGGGTAGTCAAAAAAATCTAATCTCCCCCTACCCGCTTCCACTCCTATCCAACTATCTGTTTTAAAAATCATTGAACAAATGCCGCAGGTCGGCAAATTCTCAATATTATTTTTTGTAAGGAAGTTTACAAGGTTTGTTATTCCGGGATTATGCCCAAATGCCATTACTAAATTTTCCTTATCAGGAATTTCATGAATAGCATCCAACCATCCATCCAACTCAGCGAGATAGAGCTGCTTTAATGTTATAATTTTTTTTCTTTCATACCCCAGTTCTTGTGCGAATCCTTTAGCCGTAGCAATTGCACGAACGGCGGTACTTGAGATTAGAAGATCAGGGTTAATACCTTTTTTACTGATTATTTTGGCCATAAAGGGCACATCCCTTTCACCGCGGTTATTTAACGGGCGATCGTGATCATTTATTCCAATGTCTTTCCAGCTCGACTTGCCATGACGCACAAGAATCAAAGTTTTCATCTTCAGGTTATGAATAAATAAATAATCAGGCTGGCAAATTTGAATTAAAGATTTGAAAATTCACCTCATTTTTTATCGGTCTGAAAAAGCTCTTTTTGTTTTTCGCTCAGACCTATGGAAGATTTGATGCCGCTGAAAGCAAGGTTCCAGCTATAATTAATGATGTTACGCTCCTGATCTCGTTTATAATCTATCTTCCCGATCCTGAGAACTCCCTTCTTTGGATTATCCTGTTCCAGAACGATTTTATTTGCTATAAAATTTTTAATCCGCGACATAATTAATCTGTCTATGACCTTATCATCTGATAATATTGCTACTTCTAAACCGGAATATTTAAATGTCATGCTGCCACTACCGGAATGATCATTGGCTTCGCAGTACATATTTATACTTGTAATTACCCCACTCTTTATTTTAACAGGTGCTAAATTTTTAATCATTCCATTCAGCTTACGCATGTCGAAGCTTTCCATATGCATTGAAGTGATGAAACGGTCTTCTGAAAGCGGCAGTAGTATATCAGCTCTTATAAGAGTTTCACCCAGCATATATCCAGAACAATGAATTTTCATAGTATCACTCATATTGATGTTCGAGATATTCTTGATTAGACCACTAACCCTGTTGAAGCTAATAGACCCGGTTTCAACCGAACCCTCGCCGAGCTCTTCATAAATAATATCCGCAGATTTCATCTCCACTTCACGTATATCAATTGCGTATGGCAATGAAACAAGTGCTGTATGGTGTAATGCCTGCCTGGTTCTCCTTCGTGGGAAATTTTTGTCCCAGTAATCATGAAGCTGAAGCGATCCAACATCTATTTTATCTATTGATATTTTTTGATTGAGAATCAGATCTTGTACATCAGAAAACTTAATCATCAGGTTGGTTAGTTGTAAGCTGAGGCAATCTGTCTGCAGCCCAATCTTTTTAGCGAATATTTTTTTATCTATTGTTGGTTTCAGCAAAATGCTGTCTATCTGAAGCGATGAATTTCGGTTTTCGAACCTAAATGAAGGAACATTAATCTGATAAAGGCCATTAAAAAAGTGACCATTTAAATTATTTATTGAAAGGGTAACACCACCAAAATCCATGAATCTCTTTGTGGTAGTAAGCGACGAATCAGCTCTTATATCTGTTAATTGCAGGTTAACTTTCGGCAGCGAAATAAACAGGTTGGCTGAATCCCTGCCGAATAAGGTTATACTCCCGTTCTTAATAATTAAAGTTCCAATTCGGAGCGAAGAAAAGTTTTCTTTAACTAACAGATACAAGTTTAATGGTAATTCATCGCTCTCGTTCTTTGTTGTAGTATCCACATTGCTGACGGTAATTATAGGATGTTCGATGTGTACTTTACCAATATCCACGTCTTGAGTTAATAAAATCTTAAGAACACCAATGCCAGAAAAACGAAGGGCTGCTGCATTAATATTTATGGTATTTAAGGGGGGGCGTTCATATTTTTCCTTTGCTATAATGTAAAAATTTTCAACTCCAGCGTAGCCCGTCCATACATTTACACTTAAATCTTCAAACCCGATGCGATATGCAATTGAATCATTATTTACTATCGCCGAGTTCAGCTTTGCATCTATATATCTTTTAGCATAAAGATTAATTAGAAAAGCAATTCCAAATAGTACTGTACCAGCTATGAGAAAACCTCTTAGATAAGATTTTTGAAATGGTCTCATCAGGGAGAAAAGTTGAAAGAATAGGTATAAATCTTAAGA
>JACCZV010000284.1 GCA_013695775.1 Chitinophagales bacterium
TGAGACAGCTCAGTTCAATGGGTACACGTTTAATTTCATGGCAAACGGTGTATTAAAAGTTACAACGGGAAATGGTCAGGTATTCACAGGATCATGGAACCTGAACGCCGCCGAGACAATGATGACCATAAACATTGCCGGAAATGCAGCATTAGATGATCTTGATGATGACGATTGGCAGGTAGTAAGAATTACCAATACTGCAATTAAAATTCAAGCTCCTGGTCCTGACGTTGTTACGTTCGTTAAGATTTAATGTTGATGAGTAAGTAGCAAGGATTTAATTTTTAGGGGGAAAAAGGGGTCGGACTTAACAATCTGACTCCTTTTTTTTACATATGCTAGTCAAGGATGATGTGTGATGCATCCCGTAGTATATTGATATGCGAAATAGTATCTTGACACAAACTTTATGATGGACTCACTCAGTATAATCATTGAGGAAACGTGGAACAATCGATCGCTGTTACAGGAAAATAATGCGAAGAACGCCGTAGAGCAGGCAATTGATCTTCTTGATAAAGGACAAATTCGGGTTGCCGAAAAAATAGAAGGACAATGGGTCACACATGAGTGGATTAAAAAAGCAGTGCTCCTCTATTTTTCGATAAGGCCAATGGAAGAGATGCAAGCAGGACCGATGAATTTTTACGATAAAATCCCCTTAAAAAAAGGTTATAAGGATCTTGGTATACGTGTTGTCCCGCATGGCATTGCGAGGTACGGATCGTTTTTGGGAAAACGTGTGATCCTTATGCCCTCTTACGTAAATATTGGTGCATATGTAGATGAGGGCACACTTGTAGATACCTGGGCAACGGTGGGTTCATGTGCTCAGATCGGAAAAAATGTGCATCTCAGCGGGGGTGTTGGCATTGGCGGAGTACTTGAGCCGGTGCAGGCGAATCCTGTGATTATCGAGGATAACTGTTTCATTGGCTCACGCTGCATTGTGGTGGAGGGCGTTATCGTGGAACAAGAGGCAGTGCTTGGTGCAAACGTGGTGCTGACAGCTTCAACAAAAATCATTGATGTAACCGGAAAAGAACCTGTCGAATGCAGATCGAGGGTGCCAGCAAGATCGGTTGTCATTCCCGGCAGCTATCCAAAAGAATTTCCAGCTGGCACATATCAGATCCCATGCGCCATCATCATCGGCCGGCGAAAAGAAAGCACAGATAAAAAAACTTCCCTCAACCAATCACTAAGGGAATTTAATGTAGCTGTGTAATACAGAGTAGAAAAATTCCTGATTAGGAAACTACTGTTCGCTTCCCTCCTACACCTTAAAATAATGTTTGAAGGAAAAAGTTTTACGTTCTAATGAATTCAGACTATCATAATGCTTGTGATAATAGCTCTTGTCTGTTGCACCGAACTTTTGTTAAAGATACCGGGCATGTCTACATCGCAGAAGTGATGAAATGATTTTTTATTACAAAATGCTGAAATAAGTATCTATTGGGATGTCGGGCATACTTGAAAGTCAGATTATCCTGGAGCATCGCACCTCCGATTTTCATTCTTCTACTTTAGAATTACCTTTGCCCACTTTGCCGAAGTGATGGAATTGGTAGACATACTGTGTTCAGGGCGCAGCGCCTGCAAGGGCATGAGAGTTCGAGTCTCTCCTTCGGTACGATTCAATACTGACAGCAGTCATGTATGATCTTGAGTTCCCATAAGCTGCATCGTGTTTTCGAGTAGCTTTAACCTTTAAATCAATTGTATGATATTTATCAAATATTTAAGTTTCGTACTTATTGTTAATATTTGGTACGTGTCTGCCTCATCCGCGCAGCTTCCGCCCGGTGCTTTTCTTGAGGAGGTATATTCAGGATATAATGTCACGAGTGACATTGTTTATGGCCACAATACCAATTTTTTTAGCGGCGATCAGGAAGACCTATTGCTTGATCTATATGAACCAAACGAAGCTGTAAACTATCGCCGGCCATTGCTTATCTATATACATGGAGGAGGATTTACCGGCGGCGATAAAACAACGGATAAAGCTGTAGACTTCGGTGAGTATTTCGCTAAGCGCGGGTTCGTTGTAGCCTCTATAAATTACAGGCTGGGAATTGACATACTGGGGACTACGGCCGACATCTATCAATCTGCATACATGGGCACACAAGATTCAAAATCAGCAGTCCGCTTTTTTAAGGATACTGCTGATCAATATTGTCTTGACACTGCAGCATTTTTTGTAGCAGGCACCTCGGCCGGCGGAGTTCTTTCCTTAACGTGTGCTTATTGGGATCAGTCAGAAGTGGACACAACAATAATAGATGTTGATTCATTAGGGTCGCTTGAAGGTTCCAGTGGAAACATTGGATTCTCTTCACATATTAATAGCATTGTAAGCTGCTGGGGCGGCATGACTGATACCAGCTGGCTGCAAAATGAAGTTGAACCTAACATGTTATTTCATGGTACGGAAGATTCTCTTATTCCATATGTGGAAGGCTATAATATGGATAGCCTGTACCTATATGGTAGTTTCACCATTCACAGCGCTTCTCTTTTATATGAGGTGGAGTCGTATCTGAAACCCTTTGTTGGTTTTGGCCATGGCCTGAATACCAATTCTCCACAGTTCGACACTGTGCTGATGATGAGTGACACCTTCATCTATTCCCATCTTCCTGCCAACATTGGCAATGCCTGTGCTGTGTTTACAGCGGAACCTGTGAAGGCTACGGTGACCCTCGCTTCTAACATAACAGATGAACATATCAATTTAAAGAATCTGTCTTCAGTAGAAAGCTATGATGGAAGAGCAGCCCTCTATGATGCTGCAGGAAAACTTATTTTTTTCAAAGCAATAAATATTAAACCGAAGGAAGTATTAACAGTAAGTATACCATTAGTTTCTACCGGGTTATATTTCCTGAGGCTTGCCAATAGTTTTGAGAAGACAACGCACCGTATTTTTGTCATCCTGGAATAGATATATCCAAATAATAATAACTTCAATTCGTAGAACTGCTGCACCAAATCATTCCTCCTCTGTTTATGCTATCATACAATTAGATGAATATTGGTTTTGATGCAAAAAGAGCCTTTCATAATCACGCCGGACTTGGAAATTACAGCAGGCTTATAATCCAAAGTTTCATTTCATTATATCCAGAGCATTACTATCATTTATTTACTCCATCTGCTACGTCAAGATTTCAGACAAAGGGAAAAAACGTTCTTATTCATTCACCCTCTTCTTTTAAAAACAAAATATTATCATCCCAGTGGCGAAGGAGAAATATTATTCATGATCTTGAAAAGAATCAGATTGATATCTACCATGGCCTCAGCAATGAAATCCCTGCACGAGCTTACAGCCATAAGATTCAAAGTGTAGTAACCATTCACGATTTGATTTTCGAAAAATATCCGAACTATTATTTTTGGTGGGACCGTAAGATATATCATCATAAAAGTTTTCAGGCAGCCAAAGAAGCCAATCGAATTATTGCAATCAGTCGCCAAACAAAAAAAGACCTGATAGATTATTACGGGATAAACCCAGAAAAAATCTCAGTCATTTATCCAATCATCAGTTCAATCTTTTTTAGTAAATCGGACGAAAAACAATTGATAAAAGCCAGGAACGAGTTAAATCTCCCAGCACGTTACCTGCTGTATGTAGGAACTATCGAAGAGCGAAAAAACCTGCTTACCCTGGTTAAAGCAATGCATATTCTTAAAGAATCAGTGGGTTTGATGCTGGTGGTAGTTGGTAAACCGCTGACTTATAAAAAGGAGGTAGTACATTATATTGAAAAAAACAATCTTAGACACCGGGTTATCTTTCTTGAGAAAGTTAGTAATGAAATTCTACGGAATATATATAAGCTTGCATCTGCCTTCATCTACCCGTCATTTTACGAGGGATTTGGGATGCCGGTTACTGAAGCATTGGCTTGCGGAGTTCCGGTAATAGCTTCCGACATTCCTGTGCTTCACGAAGCCGGCGGTGAATCACCATATTATGTCGATTGCTCTGATGAAGATCAGTTGGCCTCTGTTATTGTGAAGGTGTTGGAGGACGAAAAGCTTCGCACCGAGATGATTGAGAAAGGATATCGCCATGCGTCATTATTCAGATATGATTTAATAGCTCAGCAGTTGATGGCCCTCTATAAGCAGCTTCTGTCCATGTAACCACTGCACAATTTCTGCTACATAGATTTAGAATCACTGGTAGATTAAAAAGTAGCAACTCATTGATAGAAATCAAGAGATTCCTGATAATTACCCTCATTCTATTATTCAAGAATCAATCACTTAAATTATTCGTAATATTCAAGCTGATATCCCCTCCCCTCTCATGCATATTGTGATCATTGGAAATGGCATCTCCGGCATTACTGCAGCGCGCCACATCCGTAAAATGAGCGATCACAGGATCACGGTTATTTCATCTGAAAGCGAATATTTTTTTTCGCGTACAGCATTGATGTATGTGTACATGGGTCATATGAAGTTCGAGCATACGAAGCCATACGAGGATTGGTTCTGGAAGAAAAATCGTATTGAATTGGTCAAGGATTTAGTGGATTCCATCGATATAGATTCATCAACGCTTTTATTGAATTCCGGTGCCCGGATGAGCTTTGAGAAACTAATTATTGGTACAGGTTCCATCTCTAACAAGCCTGATTACCCTGGAAAAAACGTCACAGGTGTGCAGGGGCTTTATTCGAAGCAGGATCTTGAAAATATGGAGCTTCAAACAAAAAATATCGAGCGAGCAGTAATAGTAGGTGGAGGATTGATTGGAATTGAGATGGCAGAGATGCTTCATTCAAGAAATATTCCTGTGACATTTTTGGTGAGAGAAGAAAATTTTTGGGACCCTGTATTGCCAGAGCAGGAGGCAAGGCTCATTGGAAATCACATCATTGAACACGGGATAGATCTAAGATTAAAAACCAGCCTCCAACAAATAATTCCTGACAAAAACGGAAGAGTAAAAGCTGTGATCACAGATAAAGGAGAATCCATTGATTGTGGTTTTGTTGGATTGACCGTTGGTGTTTCGCCAAACATTGAATTCTTACTAAACAGTGGGATTGAATATAAGCGCGGCGTGATTGTGAATGAATTTTTAGAGACGAATATTCCAGCCATTTATGCCATTGGGGATTGTGCCGAATTTATAAATCCTTTACCCGGCAGAAAACCCGTGGAGCAGGTATGGTACACAGGAAGAATTATGGGAGAAACAGTAGCAAAAACGATTTGCGGCAAACGCTCACCTTACTCACCCGGCATTTGGTTCAACTCTGCAAAATTTTTCGATATCGAATACCTAACTTATGGCGGGGTATCTCCCCGACTGAAGGAAGATGAAGAGACCTTTTATTGGGAATTGCCCAACCGAAGAATTTTGCTTCGGTTGAACTACAAAAATCTCTCACATACACTAATCGGAGTAAATAGTTTTGGTATTCGACTGCGACATGAATGTTTTGCACGATGGTTAGAGGAGAAAAAAACCGTTGAATTTGTACTTGAGCACTTGCATGAGGCCAATTTTGATCCGGAATTTTTCCGGCAGTATGAAGAGCAGATTCTTAGAAAGTTCAATGATGAAAAAGGAACCCAGCTAAGATGTTTAGGCAGGCGAGGTTTGCTGCACCGCGTTTTTGCATCTTAAGCCCACATGTATGATGATATAATGGTAATTTTATAATTGGAATTACAGCAATTTCACCTGATGAACAACTACAGAAGAGCAGGGAACATTTTAGTCGTGTGCGCTTTGATATTGCTTATTGCCACTTTATTTGGAAACAGGTATAAATTAACTTCCCAGGCACTTCAACAAACTATTGAAAATGATGAGGATCGGAAGCGGGTTGAGCTTGCCGTACAATCGGTTATTGGTAAAGAATACTCATCCCTTTTTCATTTTGTTCATGATCTCAATGAATCTATTCTTGCATATAATGAGAATGCAAGGATGAAAAAGATGTGGTCAGATGTAATTTATTCCAATTACACATTTATGATCACAAAGACTTCATCTTATGGGTGGGTGAAAGATCACCAGTTGCTCCTATTTCTTTCAATAGTTCTTTTGTTTACCGCCGGCGCCTGTTGTTACATCAGGGTCAGGTATACACCGCTTCCAGGCATTCACAACAACAATATTTTTTTTGATAAGATGAATTCCCGTGGCTGGATTGGCATTTTGCTCGGTTCATTTTTAATCGGATTATATATCGTGCTTTATTTTGCACCGGAATATATTAGTAACTGGGTAATCCTTACTGATCCGCTTAGCCATCTATTGAATGGTCGTAAGGCAAGCCAATGGTTTTTATATGGAACAATATATACCATAGCAGTTTTAGTGATGGGCATAAGGATGCTGCTGAAATATCGCAACAACCGGTACCAGCAGATAAGGACTTTCTCAGTAATGTTTTTTCAGACCTCCCTTGCTTTCATCATCCCTGAAATATTAGTCGCACTCAATAAGCCATGGTATGATTTTAAAAATATATGGCCTCTGAACTATACATTCTTCTATGACTACAATCTAAATCAGCTAATCTCTTCCGGGGCTCTTGGCTGGTTCATGCTCGTTTGGGGCATAGCACTGATCATCATTGCAGTTCCGGTGTTCACCTATTTTTTTGGAAAGCGATGGTATTGTTCCTGGGTTTGCGGCTGCGGCGGATTGGCTGAGACGGCAGGTGATCCCTTCAGGCAACTATCGGATAAGTCTCTTCGTGCCTGGAAAATAGAACGGTGGAGTGTTCACAGCGTTTTAATTTTTGTTGTGATCATGAC
>JACCZV010000038.1 GCA_013695775.1 Chitinophagales bacterium
TGTCTAACCTGGCCGACAGCGATGGCGTATGAAACTTTAAATTCACTATATCGCAGGTTTGCTCCACCTGAACGAATGATGAAAGCAAAGTTGTCCGGCATATGTAAATGTTTTCGGTTATCCATACACATCCCGATTAAAAGCTGTGCTTTTTCAAAAGTGTCAAATGCTTTATTGAGATTGTGATATTCTAATAGCAATCCAATTGGAGTCTGTCGAAATTCCGGAATTATATCATCTAAGGTCTGTACTGATAAAAGATGGTCCATCCTGTCTGGTTAAATTTTAAGGGCAAATTATAATCGCAAAGTTTTGTACACAATAGGTGTAGAAACATTTACTTCAAATTCCTGGATTAAATAAATCATCAGTTTAATTTGTTTCAAAAAATTCATTGCATAAGTTTATGTTGAGCTGTTATGAACCTTTGTTTTGCCAAGTATTGTTCTAATGGCAGCTAAGTGAGAATTAAAACCAATGGCACTACGCAGCAAGGTAACCAAACAAATGGGAAGTATAAAATTGCAATATTTGGTTGATCAAAGGAAAATTTTTGGAATGGGAAAGGGGCCGATAAAACTGCGTTAGTAACCACATTTATCAAAAGTCCTAAACAAACAAGATTCCAAATTAGAATAACTTTTGTACCAAGGGTTTTTTTAATAAAACCGAAATAAAATACGAAGGGGGCAGTTAGTCCTGACATAATATCGAAATTTCTTCCTTCAAAGGTCATTAGTTGTGGAACGGTATTATTCATAAATAGTGATAGGAGTACAAACTCAACAGGTATTCGAATTGTATGTAATAGAGTTAAATCTTTTAAGTCTAATCGATCAATGTAGCACCTGCCCTTTTTTGTAGAAAATAGTGCAGCAATAGATGCTAAGGGAGGTAAAATCAATAGTAATAATCTTGGTGGAAACGGTTCAGTTAGCGTATAAAAACCTGATAGCCCAATAAATGCCTGCAGTATTAGCCATAATAAGAGAATAATTAAGGTTGTTTTTGAATTATTAGCTGCCTTATAAAAAAACAATACTGTCACAATTGCTGTCAATCCAAAGACAATACTGATGTATATAGGTAAATCTTTCAAATAAGGTTGTTTGTTAAAACATGTTCATTGGTTATTTGATCAATTAAACCTCATTTTAGGATAGAATTTATCCTTGCTGTATTCCAGTTTAGCACTTACATAAATGAAAACGTTTTGATCACTAATAGGTTCAAGCCTTGTAACCTATTTTTATCTAAACTATAAGAAATATAAAAGCCGACTTAATTAATTTGATGAAGCAGATTCTTTCGATTTAATTTATAATGTTAAGAAATTAAATTAGTTCATTCAATTTATCTTTGAGCTTAATTCATTTGCAGTCATTATTAAATTCTATTTCTTCAAAGAATTTGTTTGGGAATTATTTCTCCATTATAGCTTTTTATTGAAACTAAATAATTTACGCTGGTTCTTTTTCAATCTTCTGCATCAGAATAGGAATTATAAGAATGATTCCGATGGTCACCAATTTCATGCATTCGGTAATGTTATTCCAGTTCTTTCCGATAATGCCATCTGTGGTCAGCGTGGTGAGGATAAAAACTACTGAAAGGGGGAATATACTCCATAAAGATTTGCGATTGGTATTTTTTAAAAGTGAGTGAAAAATTATAGCCAACGCCGGAATTATGTAAACAAATGCCCACTTGTTTTGCTGAGGGAAAATTAATGTGGTAATTAAAAAGATGTAAGCTGTTTCCGTCACAAAATGATGTGGTGATTTAAATCGCAAAAATGGTTTGCTTTGCAAAAAGAAGAATGTGATCAGAATTAATATAAGCCGAGAAATGTTAATAATGACTTCAATTATAGGCTCTCTCAGAGGAAAGGTGGGCCATTGAAAATCTGTATTGTTATTATTTGTAAAATAAGCTGCTATTAAAGCTGCCAGCCCATGCAGACGGCAGCTTTCTGAATTCTGATCCGCATTATATTGCGTGTTAAGCGGATTAATTATTGTAAGCCAATCCTCATGCAACTGCAGATTGAAGTTAAATCCAAAGAAGACCGAAGGCAACCAAAGAAAAAAAATGCTAAATACTGCCACCATTGTACTTGCTTTAAGCTCCCTTCTATATAAAATATAAGGAATAAATACAATAGGTAAAATTTTGAAATTAATTCCCGCTGAAAGCAGAGAAGCACCTATCCATTTGTTGTTTCCAAAAAATATTCTGTAAAGGCCTTCAAAGGTAAGCCACAGCAATAAAATGTTAAGCTGAACCATTTCAAAATTATGAAGAATAAATCGCAGTGAAAATACCAGGACCAGACCCAGCCAAAGCAATTTGTTAGGCAACAAATCAATCTTGAGTAAACGGGCTATGAGGCGAAAAATGCGAAACAGCATAACTACATCTGCGAGCAGAAAAAGCAATGGCGGCAACCATGAAGCCAGATATGTAAAGGGAATCAGAAGGGTAGCGAAGAGGGGACTATATCCATATTGGGTAGGTACATTTGAGTTACCATAACTAAGCCAGACATTGTAGCAATTGTCGCCGTGGCGTAGCAATTCTGCTGCTGCAAGGTAGGTATTAAAGTTACCCCCATTAATCGCTTTGATCACTAGGTACGGAAGTATAATTAAAGAGACAATCAGCTCGGGAAAATTTCGTAAGAGGTATAAAAATGATTTCTTCAGCATTTGTAAACTGCATACTATTAATCTTACAAGGAGAGATTAATTTTAAGCCTCCTTAAAACCAATTCTCCTATGAGATTTCCAATTATATATGTTATGTATCTTGTAAAATCTCAAAAACAACTTAAGTATTTTCATACCAATAGAAGGTAGATATATGCTATTTAATTTATCACGATCAAATTATAGTATTGTATTTAATTGAATAATAGATATTGTTGATCATCTAAGTGCGATTTACAATACTAATATAACGGGATATCCATAGAGAATGCCAGCAGCTTTTAAAAACTGAATTATAATCTAACCCGGTAATGTGTACGATCAATTTATGGTTCTCCCCTTTAAATAGTCCCCAATTTGAACAACTTTCGGCAGAGCAAAATTCTATAATGCTACTTCACGCACACGACACTTTGCGTAGCAGTAAATTCATTGGTTTCCGCTTTTAGAAGGTAGACACCTTGTGCCAGCTCATTGGCAGAGCTTGTGAAAACTTTTTCTACTGCCTCCATTCTGCCATCGAATATTACCTGAACTTCCTGGCCATATATGTTCGAGAGCGTTAAACGCAAAGAAGCTGCTTGTTGCATCGAGATGGAAATGTTGAATTCATCTCTGAACGGATTTGGTGAAACGGTGCTAATCTCAATCTTCGAATTTGTGATATCGATTGTGTTGCTGGGTTCGCCGCATGGAAACTGCCCGAGATGATAGACCATGCCTGTGGTGCTTACTACCCAGGCTTCCTCCATAGCACAATCCAGAGCAATTCCGCTAAGTACCGAAACGTCCGTTGGCAAGGCATGCATTTTTACCATAACACCTTCCGGTGTAAACTCTGCTATGCTGTCCTCCACACTGCTTACTACAAATAGATTACCCGAGGAGCCTACTTCTAAATCGCCAAACGATACGCTAAAAAAGTCTGTAACCTGGAAGGTCTGAAGTGTATCACCAGTTAGAGGATCAATCTCCGCTATCAGGTTTTCCAATTCTTCTGCCGGTACGTTGTCCTGCACTAAAAAAAATGTATTGCGGTCTGGATGATAGGATCCGCCTACTACATGGAAATCTCCAAAAGATGTGATTAAGGTATCAACC
>JACCZV010000039.1 GCA_013695775.1 Chitinophagales bacterium
AAAAAAAACAAACCAGCATTAAAGAAGTCGCGACTTACTGAACTCCTATTGAACGGTCCTGTTTTTACAGATCAACAAATACAAGCTATTGAAGAAACGCGAAAATCCATCAACCAATGGCGGAAAAAATCCTAATGGTTGACACACCCTTGTTAACTGACTATTTCCGCAAAACTGATACACCTAAAAGTAGGCTTGTTTTGCTTTCAGAACAGTTTGAAAAACTTGCTATTTCCAGTGTAACAGAATTTGAAGTCTACAGTGGCGCCTCGTCATCTCAACTGAATTTTTGGAACGAACTTTTAGATGAGTTCAAAGTTTATCCCTTTGATAGCAAGGCAGCTCATATGGCTGTTGAAATACAACAATCCCTTAAACAAGTGCGCAGAACAATTGAAAAGGCTGACTTGTTTATAGCTTCAACTGCGGTTGCAAACAATCTTCCGCTTGATACATTGAACAGAAAACATTTTGGTAATATATCACAACTATTACTGCTTAATTCATAATTGAAAGCAGACTCCAAAAACTTTACCCGTTCCATATCTCCCAGCTTTTTTCTGCCTGGAGCTTCAGCATCTCTAAACCATTCTTCGTTTTCGCATGCGCCTCTCTTCCTTTTTTTAAAAAGAGCGTTTCTTCAGGATTATATATCAGGTCAAACAAAAAATGAGATGCCGTTAAGCGCTCATATGGAATCATCGGGCAGGAGCCAATGTGAGGAAACATACCCAAAGGAGTTGTATTGATGATAATTTTCGATTCATTCATTAATGCGGGTGTGATATCCTCGTAGGTAATCACATCATTTTTTTCCGCATCTCTTGAAACATATTTATAAAAAATACCTAATTTTTTTAAACTATAGGCTACAGCTTTCGAACTGCCTCCCGTACCCAGGATCAGTGCTTGCTTATGACCATCTCCCAATTCTTTTGCGAAGGATTGCATAAATCCATAAACATCTGTATTGTAACCTTTCAATATACCCCCGGCAAATTTTATTGTATTCACCGCTGCAATCTCTTTCGCTACCGGGTCCAGTTCATGAACATTCTGAATTATAGATTCCTTGTATGGAATAGTAACGTTTAAGCCAGCAAGTTTCGGGTGTGATGTGATCAAATCAGAAAAATCTTCAACCTTCAATAACGGAAAATTCTCATAGACACAATCATCAATGTGTTCGTTGCTGAATTTATCGGTAAAATATTTTTTAGAGAAAGAGTGGGTAAGAGGATAACCAATGAGTCCAAAGAGCTTCATTCAGGCTTTTGATTTACGCTAAATCCTAAGTCCTTCTCCTTTGGAGAAAGACTTCTCTCCCCTCTCTAAAGGAGAGGGGTTGGAGGTGAGGAGCAAAATGAAGGATATAAACATTGTTATTTAAACCCAAACAGTGTAAGAAGTTACTCTTTGATTTTATTCATAAAAAAAGTCAGTGTATCACCTCTTAATCCTACACGCAGGGTCTCTAGAGGAATCACCTCATTGGCAGGAATGTTCCCCAGGTTCGCATCACTGCCAAGAAGTTTAATAAAAAAAACCTGCTGTGCCTTATTGGGCGCTTCCCAAAGAATCTTTTCGCCTGGAATCTGCGTCAATATCTCGTCCACCAACCCTTCCCTTACTTCACCGCTGCCGCGATAGATGCCGACATTTCCTCCCTCCCTCGCTTCGGCAATTACCTTCCAGGCACCAGCGTCTATCTCTTCTTTCATCAGTTGAATCCATTTATAGGGCGGAATTATTTTTTCGGCATCCTTTGAGCCAACCTCTGAAAGTACAATCCTGTTTTTTGCGAGCCTTTGAATTATCTCACACTTCCTGCCATGCGGAATTTCAAGAGAGCCATCAGAAACTTCCGCGTATTCAATGCCATATTTGTCAAGAATTCTTATATATTCCTCAAAAGCATCGTGTGCATAGAACCACTCTAGCAGGGTACCACCAAAATATACAGGCACATTTGCGTTTTTGTAAACTGCGATCTTGTTTTTAAGATCAGGTGTTACTGCAGCGGTTCCAAAACCAAGCTTGACTATGTCTACATAAGAACCTGCAATAGAAAGAAAATTTTCAGCTTCCGGCACACTCAGCCCCTTATCCATAACCATTGTAATCCCAACATTGCGTGGCTTGCCGCTGCGAGGCGGTAACCTGTCAATCAAATATTGCATTAAAGATTATTTATATTGTTCTATGACCGAAGAAACAACCACATCATTGCGAAGCTCAGGAATAAATTTATACAGCAATTTATGTTTTGCATAGTGTGAATTCAGCCCTTCTTCAAGCCATGCCAGCGCCTCTTTCCGTTCGCCGGTGCTGAAAAAGCAGACAGCACGGAGGAAGGAATATGAAGCGACAGGACCTTTTTCTAAAGCAGCAAAGTCCATTAACTGCAAAGCATCTTCATAACATTCTAACTCTATCAGGTAGCCTACTAATTTCTCATAATGACTTTTATTCTTATGCCTGTGATTTAAAGCCATCACTGATTGACAAGCGAATATGAACGGCTCAACTTCTGCAAGATTATAAAACCCCTGTGCTATTCCTATGAGATAATTCACATTGTCTGGCATCAGGCGTAGCGCCTTCTTATAAAAATGAGTAGCATTAGCCCATGCTTTTTCGCGTCGAAATGTTTCACCAATCCGAAAATATGCTTCACTATATTTGGGATCTACAGAAATTGCTTTTCGGAAAAATGAGCGTGCTTTTGCAAAATCTTTAAGCTTTTCATAACATATGCCTATAGAAAAATATAGCTCCTCATATGGCTTTGAAGCATCAATCGCCTTTTGAAATTGGTCAATTGCCCTGTGAAATTGCTTTATCTTAAAATATGCTTCTCCGCAGTCACGGTAAGCCAGATCACATGAATCGTTGATGGCAGTAACAAATTCATAGGCTTCAATGGCCTTTTCATACAAGTTAAGATCAAAGTAGGCGTGACCGAGATTGTGCCATGCCAAATACGAATAAGGATTATTATCAAGAATCTTATTGTGAAGCTCTATGCTTTCTTCATATTTTTTTGCCAGCTCGACACAATACCACATGCGGCTCAGCGCTTCTTCATTTTCCTGATTAATCTCAAGTACTTTTTTTAAGGACTCAAATACCAACTCATATCTATCCCAGTCTTCATATACATCAGCCATCTCTAAATGCAATTCTTCTTTATCGCTGTCATCACAAACCTGCATGGCCAATTCCAGTATAGAAACTGCCTTCGCATGTTCCTTTCTTTCCATGTAAATGTCACTGCGCAATATATGAATACCAATATCTGACGGATCAAGCGTTTCAGCCTGATCGAGCAGGGCAAGGGCTAACTTGTATTTTTTGAAATAGATAAGGAGTCCTGATTTTTTAATCAGAAACCACGGTGAATATGGATGTTGCGCAATTGCATAATCGAGCACGGTGATCGCTTTTTTCCATTGTTCCTTCTCTTCATAAAAACTCACTATGTGTTCAAAAGTGCTCACGTCGAAAAAGTGTGGCGCATTATTTCTCATCATGTCTTCAAACCGCTCTACCGATGAGTGTATATCAACGGGTGATGATTCCTCATAATCTCTATCTTCCATCGCAAACCAGTTTATCTAATAAAGTAATCTCAAAAGCTAATTTACAAAAAGAGTGATACTGCCAACATTGATGGCTCCTTCGCACGAAGTTCATACAAATTTTACAAATAAGGTTTTGAAGCGTGCTCTCTAATAAAATTTTGAGGCGCAAAGGGTTTGAACCACTTAGCATCAGATCATATATCTGTTAGGTGCTTTTAAGATGGAGATGTTAGAATAAAAAAGTGAATAAGGTTTACATTTGGTCGAATCGTGCATTTATGACGCATCTTTTATTTGCTATACGATCTCAGAGGTTACTGCTACACGGTGGAAGCGGAGTACGTATTGTATGCATTATGGTTATGCTTCAAATAATTGCTTATTCGGAATTCGCAAAATGCCAGCAGGTTAATTATTGGCAGCAACAAGTAAATTATACCATCAGAGTTACATTGAATGACTCATCACATTTCCTTTCAGGTGATATATCCATTGAATATTTTAATAACTCACCTGATACACTGAATTACATTTGGTTTCACCTTTGGCCAAATGCTTATAAAAACAACGAAACAGCTTTCGCACGCCAGCAACTGGAAAATGGAAATGCCGAATTTTACTATTCAAGTGAAACAGAAAAAGGCTTTATAGACAG